>NZ_JBQKLN010000046.1:0-30219 GCF_052116205.1 Prevotella sp. Sow4_E9_plate
AATTATGTAACTTTGCAGCCGAAAAGGCTTCCCTGCTGGGGGCATGCCCCCAGCAGGGAGTGGGAATGAAAGTTAAGAACAAGCCTTGACACAGTTTAAATTACACCCCCATAGTCTGTGCATTATTCCAATTACAATTTCTTCTAAAATCCTTATGAATCCATAAATCACTATCCCAATTTTTTATTTTGGAGGTTATAGAATAATGCTCCTGTACTTTTTCCCAAATGGGAGCAGGTATATCAGAACGTTTACTGTTGCCTTTACAAACAAATCCAAAAATCAAGCCATCTAACCCTTGACGGTCAAATTGAAACGCAAGGTCAAAGTACTTCCAACCTGTTTTTTGAAAATGTGCACCAGGATATATATCTGACACCCAATTTCTCTTATAATTACCACAAATTTCCAAGCCTTTACTTTTTGCTAAATCTTTCAGCTTTGGAATAAACTCATCATTGATAATATGATTTATCAATTTCTCTTTGCTATTGATTATATCAAATACAGCATCGAGATTTTCTTCTTTGCTCAAGATATCTAATAGTTCCTTATTATCTTCCATAACGTTATTTGTTAATATGTCAATAGTACTAATATATTGATTGATAGTTTCTCTCACGAGTGGAGTTCTTGAAGACAACTCCACGCAACGATCAAGCCATCCTCTAATATCATTCTTATAGGATAGGCAAACTATATCATTTTCCTTTAAGTCTTCACCCAAAGATTCTTTTGAAGGAGAACAACCATCCAATGTCAAATAAATCAAAACAAATGATTTTTCCGTATCGTCTCCTTTTTGTGACATTCCATAATTCCAGTATCTTAGCATCTGATGATGTTGGTCACTAGCATAGATTTTATTTTCTATGATAATACTATGCTTGCCATCGGTAAGATAAATATCTATTCTGCCGCCTTCACTATCTGTCTGCCTACCTATATATTTCTCTACTTCTACTGAAGCATTAGCCGTGTCTAATTCTAAATTATCTGCAGATATTGCAGGAAACGATTTATGTAGCATTTTTAAAAATGCCTCAAGGAATTTTCCTCTTTGTCCGTGACTTCCTTTTGGATTCAGCAGGTTTGCCAAAAACATAGAGTGTAGATGGACTTCATCGGACATGAAGCCCAAATCATTGAAAATATTATAATTTTCACCACGCTCAAACTTTTCTTTTCTTTGTTCTTTTATTTTTCGTGAAACTATTCGAACTTGGTTTAGAATATTGATTATATCATTCATCACATTATAAGCTATAATTGTTTACCATAGAAACGAAATTCTATCTAAATTATTGTAGACGTTGTTATTCTTGCCAATGAAAATGACTACGCAAACACTCTTGGTACATAAGGGCACGACGATTCATGTTGTTCATCTCTTTTTCTGGATACCAGTAAAAATAAGCCATGAAAAGCATCACCATAAGGATATAGACCGTAATAAATTTTAGGGCACCATAAAACCAACGTTTCATTTGACAGATCTCTTTGGTATTTAAAATTTGAATTCCTACTCTCACATCAGCCTTATCAAGACCTTTGCTACCTTCAACTTTCACCAGATGTTCTCGTTGAGAAAACAGAAAATCCTCCTCGTCATCAAGAATTATATAACGATAAGGCTCTTTGGCGTTCAATCTCAACCATTCTGCAATCTCCAAGCCTTTACATCCATGTAAGCCTTGCCATTCCTCCTGGCCGTCTACATTGCTAAAGTTAATGGAATTGCAAGAAGGAGTCAAGCCTATAACTTCGCCAGGCAAGTGGTATTCCTGCCACAATTGCTGTATGTACTCCATACCTTGCAATCGCCAAGTGGAAGAAATGATGATCTTGGCATCACTTCTTTCCAACAAATGGAGCAAATTGGCTACAGCTTTCTTAGCAAATTTACCTTTTGGAGTATTGATTACTCCATCAAAATCTAAAAATAGATACTTCTCCATACTTTTTTGTTATATATCAGCCGTTAGAATCCAATTTTTCTCTTGGTACGGCTCCCTTCCAGTCTTTCTCTTTCACAAAACTCAGCAAGGGATTTGACCATGTTCTCAGACTTGCCATGCAATATCGTCTGGATGGTAAAATGACGGGCGATGTTCTCTATTTCACCACCGCTGAAATCATACTTGCCCGCCAGGTAACTGGCGTCGGCATCATTCAAAGGCGGAATCATCGCTTGCCAAATCTGAGTACGGCAATTCAAGTCTGGCTTCTCAAACTGTATCTTATAGAGGAAACGGCACTCGAAGGCCTTGTCCATGTTCTCTGGGAGGTTGGTCGTGGCAATGAGGATGTCATCCAACTGTTCTATCTCCAGAAGGATGATATTCTGAATACTGTTTTCCATCTTCTCAACGGCTCTTTCCGCCCCCACCTGACGCTTGCCGATGATGGCATCAGCCTCGTTGAAAAGCAAGATGGGTGCCTTGGCTAATTGTTTCACCTTCTTCTTATAATCATCGAAGATACCCTTGATGTTCTTTTCGCTCTCGCCAACCCACATGCTCTTAACCTCTGAAACGTTCACCTGAATCAAGTCACGACCAGTCTTCTTGGCTATCTGAAGCACAGTCTCTGTCTTTCCTGTACCAGGCGCACCATAGAAAAGGCAGGCAAAGCCGCTTCTGAAGTTGGTTTCTTTCAATCGATTTTTGATACGCTGGAAATGCTCCTCATCCAAGAGGGAAGTTAACTCTTCCACTTGCCTTTGTTCTTTGCTATTGTAGAATAGTTGCTTGGGGCTGATGTCCTCAAAGGATAGCATGCCACCCTTCGGGCGAGAACCACGCATGGATGATAGGTTGAGTTCCGAGAAAAGCTGTTTCTTGGCATCATCCGTAATTTTGAACGACTCTCTATCCACAAAGCCATCGTCATTGGTATATTCAATGAACTTCTCCACAAAAAACAAGTGATCACCTTGACTCAAGCCCCGCTTTGCGCATCGCCATTCTGCATCGCCTTCTTTATATATAAATTTCAAGTCGTGGTATCGGATGTTATCATCACCATTGACAACAAAGAGTGTACAAAACAAGACGAAAAGCGGGAAGTACATATCATCCGCATCTACATCGTAGGAAGCCATCGCCTTGACAAAAGCCAACTTTTCGTTCTTGGCTACCAATGCCATCAATTTTCTTCTCAGCACTTGTTTGTCAATCTTTCTACGGCGACATTTCGTAAACAACTCATCGAACTTGTCAAATAGTTCTCTGGCTGTAAGTTCCTCCACATCCATAGGATTATAACGCTCATTATGTTGGAACACCTCCATCACCTCCATTGGGATGGTATAATAGAAACCTTCATCCCTATTGCGGCAGATATATTCCTTGTCAACAAGCTCTTGGATTTCATTGGCATATCGAAGCAAGCTAAGGATACGACAGTCCAAGAAATCCGTTAAGTCCGAGAACTGGATGTGACTGTCATCGCATCTGTCAGCAAACAAGGCCATGATGGCACTGGCACGCTTGGATATGTCCAGTTTATCGGAGACAAATCCAAGAGATGAATCAGCCTCCTCATAGAACTTCTCACCCAGAGAAGAATTCTTTGCCTTATCTACGATTATTTCGAATGCTTGGAGCAAGTCCATCTGCTCCATATCTTTTTTACACGACGTTTGCATAACCATAATAGCACTACATTAATACATACTATTTTCTCAAAAAGGGAAAGACTTCTAAAGTCCGTTCCTCCCAATATGGTTCTCAAATAAGGTCTATTTTCCATACTTGTCTATATTTAGAAGGCGATATCATCCTCTTCCTCATCCTCACCATTTGGGAACATGACGCTTCTTTCATACTCTGGATCATAGAATTCATACTCATCCTTCACCTGTTTGATTTTCTTCTGGACGGAACAAATCTTCTCCAACTCCGGAAATTGAAGATGTTCACGATTGAACTCCAATATCTCGTTCAGCTCTCTCTCAAAGGAGCAAACCTCTGATTGAAAGTCATCCATGTCAAACTCGGAATCATTGAAGAGGTCATTATCTAGGGCCTCGTCCAAACGGTTTTCCATCTTATCCAATTGCTCTTTTATAGTTTTGTTCATTATGCTTTATTTTTAAGTTATATGTTCGATTTATGAAATAAAAATCTTACCTGATGAAAGATTCATTTTTCGTAGGAGTCTGAGAGTAACATGATTTGCTTCACCTTGGAAATCAAATCTTTCTCTGTAACTTCTAAGTTCAAAGATGCCCCATTCCCTGTTATATTGACACCTAAAACACCTGCAAGTTTTGTCAGATGTTTCGTACTTCCACTCTTTACAAAAAGACAAATAGACCATTCACCATAAGTACAATAAAGGGTTATATAAATGGGCCTGTTGTCATACATGATTTGATAACCATATTTTTCAACATATGGAATCTTACCATCGAAGGTTTCCGCTATAAAGGAAGCTATCTCCTCATGGAACTTCTTCGTAAAAACGTTGGCGTATTCTTCGGAAATCTCATCCTTGGCACAGATAATCTGCTCCTGGGCATCTTCCAAATCATCAAGCAAATCGTCTAAAGCCGAGCATTTTTCGATAATGTTCAGTCCTTTTAACTTCGCCATTTCTTTATTAATATCAAACTTCTCCATTGTATATCAAATAAAAATTCTGATGCAAAGATAGCCCACACCTGAGTAAATTCGTTTCACACAATAAAAACTTTTTTCATGCGCAATGATTTTTCTCACGTTTCATCTAATTTTGCAGAAAATTTAATGAGCAAACATGAATATGCTTGTTACGGCAACACATCTTGTTGCTTTTTGGGATGGCAAATCTCATGGAACCAAGCACATGATAGAAATTGCCAAGGAAAAGGGCATACCAATATGGATATATAAATATTAAAAATTTGGATAATACATCTATAATTAGTAACTTTGCACTCATGAAGAATTTTGCAGCGATAGATTTTGAGACTGCCAACCAGCAACGCACAAGCGTTTGCTCCGTGGGCATTGTGATAGTAAGGGATGGTGAGATTGTGGATAGCTACTACAGTCTCATCAAGCCAGAGCCTGAGTATTATTCCTATTGGAATACTAGGGTGCATGGACTTACCATGGAAGATACCATGAACGCTAGGGTGTTTCCGGAGGTCTGGACTGAGATTGAGCCAAAGATAGAGGGACTGCCATTGGTAGCCCACAACTCACCTTTTGATGAGGGATGTCTGAAGTCTGTGTTTCAAATGTACCAGATGGACTATCCCGATTATGAGTTCCATTGCACATGCCGAGCCTCCAGAAGAAAGTTAGGATCTCTCCTACCCAACCACCAACTACAAACCGTAGCTGCTTATTGCGGGTACGACCTAACCCAACACCATAATGCCCTGGCTGACGCAGAGGCCTGTGCTTGGATTGCCAGGAAACTACTATAACTCTTACAACTCATTTTAATGTTTTTGTCACAAAAATGACAATTGCACTACAAGGGAGTTGCTTTCACGGGTTCATACCGTGAAGCACTCTCTTTGGATTGGTTCATCTCTCATTATCCAATAAAATAATGTGTATGAAGAAAATAATTTTTCTCGATTTTGACGGTGTACTGAATACTGAGTACAACCAGAACTTGCTTATGTATCATGGGAAATCCAGGAAAGACAAGTATGGAGCTTTCTTCGACCCGGAGACAGTGGCTGAACTTAAGAGAATAGTAGAAAAGACCAATGCTGATATCGTAATAGAATCATCGTGGAAATATCTTGGGTTAGAGGCTATGCAACAGATGTGGAGCGACAGAAACATGCCCGGCAAAGTTATTGATGTAACACCGTCTTCTGCCACCAACAACATGCTACTCAATGCCAACCTTGATGAAATGAATCCCGCACACACCCAATGGAAAGGAGTGGAAATCGCATCATGGATAGCTGACAATCTCCAAGATGAAGGTCGGTATGTTATTATCGATGATGAATACGTGATACAGGATTCGCAACTGCCACACTTCATCCTGACCAATCCGTATGATGGCATTACTGGGGATCTAGCCAACAGAGCCATTAAGATTCTTAACGGATAAAGGAATTAAGTTTTTCTATAAGTATAACCGTAATTTATGGGATCAAGATATGAACATAAAACATGTATTTGAAGACTCTCGCATTGTCCATGCTGGAGAAAGACATTGCAAGAATAAACGAGTATTGCCAATACTCTGATAAAGAAAAGTTTGTGATGAAGCACTTGCTCGAAAAGCGTTGCAACGTACTATGGCAATTGAATGTATATGACGATGAGACGAAGCAGCTCCTCATCGGTTTCAATGATGCACTTCGAAAGGCATGTACGCAGCTTTATCACCGGACGATGACAGTTTATCAAGAATACCTGCATCGTAAGGACATTTCTGGAGATTTTGAGGTGGAAGGAAAGATATTCCTTGGTTACGAATATCCTGCACTTCACCCCATTCAGACAGAAACGGCAAAACAGGTGTGGGATGCTCTCACATGTGGAGGTTTCAATGCACTCTATGATGAGGGTTGCGCATGGCCGCTCCGTTTCAGTAAAGAGCGTCCTCCTGAGCAAAGTATCAATGAGAAATTGGAGAATTGGTTGGGGATGGAGATTGAGAACGACAATTGGAATGAGGGACTGGATAGAGAATGGTCGAAAGACCTGCATCTTATACAGCCCTTTCATAATCTATACGATCATTGCTACTTCTCATTGTACGACCTCATATATGTCCGTGAGTTCAACCTGGAAGTACATGTGGAATTTGATGATAAAGTAAAATATTAAACAACATGAGCGTTTTCATACAATCACAAAAAGGATGGTAAAGGTATCAACCCACCATCCTTTTGATTTATAGAGAAGCCTTGTGTTACTATAATAATATTTATGTTTTTTACTGAGCCCACTTAAGGAAAATGGCTTAGCTTAAACCTACGCACGTATAAATCTTTTTGCTCGAAAAAAGTCACAAAGTATCATTATTAGCCAAAATATTGACTTATATCTTTAATACACAAAGCGTTAACAGAATGAGACTTCTCTAAAAATGGAGGGAGAAGTATCATAGAAGTATCATGAAACAGCGAGAAATATCATCAAAATCCGGCCATGCTAAGCATTTTATTGCCAATTCGTGGTTCACAACTGCAGAAAAAACCACGAATTGGTTTCGAAAATCATCCTTCCTTGATAATCCAGTCGCTGATTGTTCGCTGGGTACTATCATAATTCACCCCCACTTTGTACAATCGCTTGCCATCGGCAGAATATGGAATGAGATAACCCTTGTCATCTATCTGCTTCAAGGCCTCCTCGGCAGAGCCATCGTATTTCAGTTCGAACACATAGATGGCTGCAGGCAGATGGAGCACGGCATCAGCCCTGCCTATAGCACTATCCTCCTCCACCTTGATAAGAGCACCCATCAGGTTGAATATCAGATAGAAGACAGTGTGGAAATCACGCTCATTCTTGTTACTCAGACGATTCGAGATACTGGATAGATATGCCTTCAAACGAACCATTGCCTGTTCAATTTCTCCTTCATAAACCAGTTCTACGAACTCATTCACCAGTCCGTTATTATCTACGGAAACCGGCGAAAGATAATTGGGCGCAAGACTCTTCAGCATTCCAATCTTCACCTCCTGGTTAGGATAACCCAACTTATAACTCTTGGTGAACGGCTTGTATTGCTTGATGGTGAGATAACCACTCTGATAAAGCAATGGCAAGGCAGAGGTCATCTGTTCTGGTGACACATCGAAATCGTCCACACTCACGCTCTTCTGCTCGATATCAGTCACGTTAACATGATATTTCTGCAAACTCTTGATGAGAAAGCTTGGCGTACCTGAACCAAACCAATAGGCATCAATCTTCTGACCAGACAACGCTCTTATCAGGCTGAACGGATTGAACACATCCTCAGAATGCTCGCTGAAATGATAACCATCATAATATTGGCGCAATTCATCCAGGCATTCCTCATAAGATACACCTAAGGACTCACCCAAAGCCTCTACATCAGGCTTCAGAGATGTGACAAGCTCGTCCTTACTGATGCCACAGATAGCAGAGTACTGGTCAAGCATGCTGATATTGTCGAGGTTATTCAACTCGCTGAAGATACTGAGCTGGGAGAACTTGGTAATGCCCGTAATGAAGCAGAACTCAAGATATGGGTCGAGCATTTTCAAAGGACTGTAGAAATTCTGCATGATACGACGCAACTGACTAAGATTATCCTTCTCATGCACAACATCCAGCAATGGGGCATCATATTCATCTATAATAACAACCACTTTTGCACCCGTCTGCTCGCAAGCCTTCTTTACCAGGTCTTTCAATCTGAGATTGGCATCTTCCTGATGCGACTTGTATCCCCAGATTATTTCCTTCTCTTCAAGCATATCAGCCAGATATCTTTCCAGTCGCTCTCCATCAAAGTGCTTGGCACCGCTCATATCGAAATGCAGTACAGGATGCTTCACCCAATCCTTCTCATAATCAGCAATGGCCAATCCTTCGAAAAGTTCCTTTCTCCCCTCGAAATAGGCTTGCAAAGTAGAGGCAAAAAGCGATTTTCCAAACCGCCGAGGGCGACTTAGAAAGATATACTTCATTCCTTTCTTCCTGAAATCTGCGATGTATTTCGTCTTATCCACATAGAGGTATCCTTCCTCACGAATCACGTCGAAAGTCTGTATCCCCACAGGATATTTATTCACTATTTCTGCCATAATCTTACCCACTTTACGTTTTGCGCTGCTAAATTACAAAGAAAATCTGAATATACCAAGTTTTCACTCTTTTTTTCTGCTACATTCACAATGCGATTAAAGACATGTATATAGAAGAGTTGATAAAATTCTGCCCACAGTCAGGAAAGTCAACGTGAATTATAAATAAGTTTTAACAGAGTCAACTCGTCTTACAAATAAAACTAAAAGTGGTCAACTAAAATCGTTAAACCACAGAGGGAGATAAACCTCTGCATCAGCATGACTGCTACTGTTGACGATATAATCGTAAGCTTTCTGTTGCCTGTTATATGTTGCCCTCAAAACAAACCATTGTTTGGAGGGATCGGGTGTATGTTTCAAGTATGACATAGGCTTTATGCTTTACAAACTATGGAAATGATCTATCAGCTTACGGCGATAGACGCGGCTCACCTTCACATAATCTATCGCATCAAACGGAGGATAGAAATGGCAGACATTATCTACCACCTCTATCAGATAATCCATATTGATGATGAACTTCTGATTGATCTGCACAAACTGATCGCTCAAATCGAGCAGGGCCTCGCTCTTGAGATTACGCTTCAGACGGATGGTCTTCTTGCTTCCGGCAACCACCACCTCCCAACAGCGCTGCTCATGATTGTATTGGAAGAGTCCGATATCGCGCTTGTCTATCAGCTTGAAATCCAAAGTGTTGGTATAGAACAGGAACTTAGAACTCTGCTTACGGAGATTGTTGTTCTCGTCCGGATGAAGCACAAAGACGTCTTCATGGGTTAGACGATGCATGATGGTTGCCAACTCTGCATCTTCGATAGGCTTGAGCAACACATCAAAAGCCTTCTTGCGGAATGCAGGCAAGATATATTCATCATACGCCGTATACATCACGACACGACATTTGCCGTGGGTCTGACTGCTCATCTTCTCCAGAAAATCAAGACCGGACAGGTCGGGCAACTGTACGTCGAGGAAGAGGACATCGGGCTGGACCTGACCGACTAGTGCCAATCCATCCATGCCATTGAGGGCGATGCCCCCAATCTCCACCTCATCGAAATCACCGAGACGCTCTGCCAAATCCTGGGCAGCTTGCTTATTATCATCAACTATGACTGCTAACATAATCTGACTATTTTTTAGTATTTTATATTTATAGGTACAAAGAAGGTACACTGACATCCCAAGATTTTTCCATCAGCATCTACCTTGTTATGCATCTGGAAAATTATCTTGTTCTTATTGCGTTCGTTCACGATGGCAATGGTCTGGCGGATGATGTTGAGTCCGGTACGATGCTGAAGTGCCATTCTGGTAGCATCAAACCCAGGTCCGTTGTCCTCTACCGTGATACGGACTTCCTCTTTCTGTCCCTTTTGTACCTGTATCGTGAGGCGTTTCTCGCCTTCCCATCCCTTCAGGCCATGCACAAAGGCATTCTCTGCCAGAATCTGCACAAACATGGACGGTATCATCACCTTGTCCAGGTCGATGGTTTCATCTATCTGGACGTCAAACTTGAAGTCATCTTCTATCAGCCTGCTCTCTACCTGCACATATTGTCTTACGAATTCCAGCTCCTTCCTGAGAGACGTCTGCATCTGGAGCGACATGTCCAGGTTGGCCCGAATCAGTTTGGTCAATTCCAGCAATTCGTTTGCCTCCTCCTTATCAGATTTCACTATCTTGTTGTTCAGGACATTGAAGACGAAATGAGGCGAGATACGGTTGCGGGCATTATTCAGCTTCAGGTTCATGATATTGAGCTTAGCCGCCTCCTGTTTTCTGCGATAACGAACCACAAACAAGGCTGCAGAAAGAATCAGAACCAAGAGAATGCCCACAATCAGATAGATAAAACTTCTAGCCTGCTGGATCTCCACATTCTTATGTTCTATTGCTATGCGATGATGCAGCTGCAGGTTGTCCTGGGCAAAACGCTGCATGATATCAACGGAGCGCATATGGGTTCGATTGTGTGCCAGGGAATCCTGCATCAGGTCATCTGCCTTCATAATATGATAAGCCTGGCGATAGTCGCCCTTAGCCTCATAATATTCTCCCAGATACTGATGACGAATCTGGCGCAACGAGAAGTCCATCTGGTCATCCGATTTCTCTACTGCCAGTATCCGGCTCACGGCACTCCAATCTTTTTTCTTTACTGCCAGTCCGATACGGATGGTATTGCAATAGTAGATGCCACTCTCATCGGCATTCTTACGCATGTAATTCTCGGCTTCATCCAGATACTTCTCTGATAAGTCCAACTGATTGAGATTCAGATAGACATCTGCCAGATTGAGCTTGCAGAGATACATACTGAAGGTTTCATGCTTATCGTGTTTTTCCAGCAGTTTCATCAACATCAGAAATTTCTTCAGAGAAGTATGGTAATCCTTGGTATAGTAATAATAATTACCATAATTGTTCAGGAAATAAGCCTGCAGGTTGAGCGAGAGATCAGAAAAATACTTCTCGGTCTGCTGATAACATTTCACGGTTGCCTCATAGTCTTCCAGCAGCAGATAGATGCGTCCCAGTCCCATATACAGGGATGCGGTCTGCTCCTTCGGCATTTGGAGAGAATCGGCTATGAACAGCGCCTTTCGATACCAAAGAGCAGCCTGGGGCAAGTTGTTGTCGAAGACATAGGCATCTCCCAGATTGGCACAGACATCCGGCATCAACTTTGGGGAATCGCTGTACCTGAGCAGTTCGTATGCCTTATGATAGAGCGTGATGACATCTTCTCTCTTCTTATGAAAGTTATGATAATTGCCTGCCTGACAATTGTAGGCATAAGCCAGGAGACTGTTTCGGCGAGGAGATTCCGGCTGATGCTCGGCAAAGGCTACGACCGGATTGATGTATAGGGGCATGGAATCCGGCGAAGAAGAAAGCACGAAGAACTTGCCCAGTCTGGACATATATTCATAATAGGTAAGACTATCCGGAGCCTTCTTCATTCCATCATCTATTTTCTGACGGACAAACCGGGGGTTAGCCTCCATCGAATCCTCAATGGAAATCAAGCTGTTCGTATCGTCCCCGCTTCTGTCATGCTTTTCCTGCTGGCAAGCTATCAACATCCAAGAAACCAAAAACAACCATAATATATGTTTTACTCTCACCATTTAGTATTATCCAGTGTTAGTTTTTAAACTTTTTACAATTGCAAAAATACACATAATTCTTGATTTCACCAAGTTTTTTATGAATTTATGTCGCTGATATAGAATATTTTATTTACCTTTCTTACCATCAAAAGACAACATATACCTGCTTTCATACAACATAAGCACATATCCTGGTAGATAATCCTCATTTTCGTTATCATAGACACATCTTCTATTCCTCTGAGGGAAAGAGGAAGAAAAAAACAGAAAATAAGGAGGAAAGTCAGTTTTTTATTGTATCTTTGCAGCGCATATCAAAACTATTAATTTATGAACAACTACAAGAATATAACAGCAAAGGTTTTGCGAATAGATGAAGAAGAACATAAATTCGTCATCGAAGTAGAAGATAGAATCTATAAAGTAGCACAGATTGACTTCCAGAGAAGGCAACCTATGCCAGAAACCCTCAACTGCCTGATGGTAACCACCCACCTGGGCAAGGTTTTCATTGCCCAGAACATAGAACTCCTCATGAGGCAATATTATAAAGAAGACGATGAGGTAGACTTCAAGATAAAACTGACCATAGGTGACTGCTACCATCTGGAAGATCAATACGGTTTTACGGCCATACTAAAACGAGATACCGTCATCAATGCTGCTCTTACCCCAAGAGTAAGATGCAGGATTACCAAAATCCGCCAGAAACAGATGGAAGTACAACTGGTAGATGTTTTGGGCGCCGAGAAATCAGAATTTTCACTCTCCGACAAGGATTTCTGCGATATCATCGGCAATGAAAGCTGGAATACACCGGAATTCAGAAAACTGATGCTCGGAGATACCCCATCCGACATTTTCGACCTGGAATGCCTGCGCTGGATAAACGGTATTTCCAGAAGTCTGAATCAAGACGAACTACAAGAACAACTACAGAACATCCATGCCCGTTGCCTGGAAGCCCTTGAAAGCGAGAGCCTTCTGCCACGCTGCAAGGAAGCCGAGCGCATCCTGCTGGAACAACGATTCACGGATATCATCGAACTGATATCCTATTATATCCAAGCCATCGAAATCTTGAGAAACGGAACGGCAGAGGATACCATCAGCCATATACTTTCTACCCTCTCTACTTGCGCCTACATCTATCATCCACGCAAGCAGTTCTGCATCATGCAATGTATCTTCATGCTCGACTTCTCGATGATGGAAAAGCATATCGATACCATCCTTGCTACCCTTCGCAGCCAGGAAGTATACCTATGGAACAGAAAGCCATTCCAGATGCAATGGCTCAAACTGCTGCAGGGATACGTAGACAATATCTATAATCAGACCGACAGACTCTCCAGCGACCTAACCACTAAGGAGACGATGATACAGGTACTCATCATTGAACTGATACTGGGCAGAAATGCCACCCACAAGATTTACGATACTTCACTGAATCAGGCCATTCTCTACCGACTGGTTTCACTGATGAACGTGAGTGATCCAAACAAGACCCTACAGAGAGCTTTTCTCTCACTCTTTACCCAGGCAGAGTTTGATGCTGCCCTGCCTTTCAACAGTGATGATGCCTTCGTACTGTCCAATATGCTCTGCTCGCAGAACAACGATACCGTAGAAAGTTTTGAACCCGCCAAATATGAGAGTGACATGGCTTTGCTTTCTGTCAACGAGCAGGCCATCACCATCCAGCCGAAAGACCTTGACAGGGATAATCTCTACATGCCGCTTTCTGCCCGAATGGGACTCTGGCATGGTCTTTCCATCCGTCTTGACGAAAAGCCACCGGTAAAACTGAGAGGCAAGGTGGGTACTACCATCGAACACTTTAAGGAACTCTGGGAGTATATCAACCACTCTCTCTTCTCCAAAAAACGCAAGACATCCAAGAAACAGAACAGAAAACTCTATATCGACGATGAAACCGTAATCATCGTTACCAAACAGCTGCCCGCACAATACGTCTTCGAATGTAAGGTGGTAGAAGATGGTTGCGAGGGAGAAGGTACACTCGATGTATTGAACGATGTGGTATCTTTCTACCCTGGAGAAATCAATATCCAATCCTTTGAATATCAGGGAATGCCACTCATGCTGCGTGCCTATGTAAAGGACATAAAGGGTGACGGAAGCTATGTCTTTGCCATGCACGACATGATAACGGAATATGAAGACGACGTGAGAGTAAACGACCTTTTCTACAACTCCCGTCTCACCTGTCTGCTGTCTAACCAGGTGCCGGGCGTGCCTCGCATTCCGGCTGTCAGCAGCGAAGGTTTCTCTGTCTCCGTGGCTCCAGCCCCCGGCATGGAACTCAGCGACCTGAAGAAGGGCATGATAGTAGAGGTGGATAACATCACGGAAGGAAGCAACGGTTACCTCTATGCCACCTTCCTGCGGGAATCTCCTGAAAGCAGATTCGGAATTACCGAAGCTTTCCACCAGCTTATGCGCGGCTATGCCAACAACGAGGTATACAACCCTAAGGAAGAAAAAGATGAACTGGAAAATGCCGTCAGCATGAATCCGGTATACGTAGCCGAACTGATGGGAATCATCGATGCCAAGGCAACACTGGAAGAGGACAACATCAAGGCTTACAACTATCTCAACTTCTGCCGTTTACTAGCCATCATGCTGGACAGCAAGGAGCGCGTCAGCTATTACGACAGTCGTCTTACCCTGCTGGAACTCCTCAACGACTTTGCTGCACTGGACAAGGTGGATACAAAGAAAATCAATCTTATCGCAGAGACAGAACCGGAACTCTTTGAACGCAATGCCATCCTGCGCCATGACTTCATGCAGCTGCGCATCATCGGCTGCCTGGACAGTGAGGAACATTACGAGGAACTCTATCGCTGGAGCAGCCTGACGGAAGATCCACATCTTCAGCAGCTGGCATCGCTCGTACTCTCCCACAACTTCGTGAAGAAATCGGGACTGCTCACCCAGGCGGTTGATATTCTTGACAAAATCCGTGCGCTGCTGAAGCTGCAGAAGTCTTCTTCCAACAAGAAGAACTATGGCAAGGAAGACTTCCATACCGAATTCAAGACCTCTATCATCTACCCGGAAAATTCCATGCGAGCAGATGTCGAGGCACAGACCATCAAGATCATGCAGGAGATTTGTGCCTTCCTCAATGCCGAAGGCGGTCATCTGTATCTTGGCGTATCAGATATCGGTTACGAAATGGGTCTGGAAGAAGACCTGAAGAATACGCTCTTCAAGGGTTCAAGAGACAAATATGAAACATACGTCAACAACAAAATGGTTTACTATCTCGGACAGGAGGGGGCCCACTATGTGCATACCCACTTTGATGAGGAAGTAAGCAACGCCGTGCTCATCATCGACATCGAACCATGCCCTACCCCAATTTCTGTGGGCTACGAATATTTTGAGCGTATGGGAACTTCAGCACGCAAGGTAAACGAGAACTATAGAGATAAGTTCCTCGCCATCAGAAAGCAATGGGCTGAAGAACATATTCCGCATCTGGCTGTTGCCTCTGCACCGGCTTCAACAGCCGAACCAACTCCACATGAAAAGGAGACAAAGAACAGCAGCCGACTCGTGGAATCGGCTCCTATCACCGACCATATCCAGACCTCGCGTTTCCGCAACAATGTGCTCCACGACTATGAGGAAGGTTATCGTCCGGTCACAGCTGTTATCTGCCTGATGGATACCGATGAATATAAGGTTCTGGATGACGATGACTGGCAAGACTATCGACTGAAGCTCGCCGTTCACGAAGACGAAGAAGATGGATGGCTCATCCTGGTATACGAGAGCGGCAGGGTATGCAAGGTTTCCATGGCCGAACTGCTGCAGCGGGAACGTGGCAGAGAGTTTAAGCGTTATGCTGGCGAAAAACTCATCTTTGCTTCCATTGCTACAGAAGCCGATGCGGTATGTGTAGGTTTCATCGACGGCAAGTCAAACCGCTATGTAAGATTTGACGACTTGTCAAAGTTCGAACACTCCAAGATGCAAGCTGAGGGTACCCTCCCTATGGATGTACCAAACTCCGGTGTTCACTACGTAGAAGTACTCAACAAGGATCTGGTTCCTATAAACAGAAACATAGGCAGAAAGACCATTGGCTGCATTCTCAAGACTGCTGAAGGCCGGAGATGTATGGAAGTTTTACCCGACTGCAAGATGAAATAAAACATAAAAGTGCAATAAAAAATCAGCAGATATGCATTTTTTTTGTAACTTTGCAGAATAAAGCTAAAAATGTAGTAAATAATTATATTAATAACCTAATGAAAAAAGCAGTTGTGTTAATGGCCTTACTTAGCCAATCCTTAAGCATGATGTATGCTGATGATCAAGCCGGGACAAGGGGTATCGGACAATATCCTGGACGCCCTTCTCAATTTACGGCTCCAAGAATGGTGAAGGACAACACCTATCGGAACATAGCATTGAACCGAATGGTATATACTTCATCCAATGCAGATTTCAACCTTACGGGACATCTCGTAACGGACGGTATCATCACCAGTAAAGCTCCTTCGTTCCTCAGTGTGAAAACCAATGAGGGCGAACTGTCCAACCGTGACAAGGAGAAAATGATTGACGGCAATACGGTTACGAGCCAATATATCAAAGGTGAAAATGCATTTGTAGAGTTTAACTGGGAAGCCATGACGGTGAATCTCAAGAAATTGGAATTTACCGGTGAACTGGCTTTCTATAAGGATAAGGCTTCGCAAGGCTATACCATCCGGGTGATGGGCTCACACAATGGAAAGAAATGGGAAGTCCTGGGAGAAGAAAAGGGTTCTGACCTTCCTGGTGTTGCTACTAAGCAGCAGGTTAGTTCCGACCCTAATAAGTTCCAGGACGTAGTGAAACTCCCACTTAGAAAATTAAATGTTTCCATCCCGCTGAAGAAACCTGGCAACTACGAACATGTACGCATCGAGTTGATTATGCCGGGTGCTGCCTGGTGGCGTATCAAACTCATCGACAACACCACTTCATGGCGTCCGTCCATGCACTTCTCCAGCGTCTGGAAGTCGGGCTTGGCAAATAAAACAGATGCCAAGGCTCAGTGGCTCTATGTAGATTTGGGCACAGAGGCAGACTTCGACCAGGTGAATCTCTTCTGGGTGAACAAGGCTCGCCAGGGCAAGATTCAGGTATCCAATGATGCCAGGAACTGGAGCGATATTGCAACCCTGGGACAGCAAAAAAAGAAAGGGTTGATAGAAAAGGTAGCTTGCAAAGGTCATGGCAGATATGTTAGACTGCAGCTTACCGAACCGGATGCATCCGGACACTATGCCTTATCTGAAATGCAGGTAATGGGTAAGGGTGGCCTGCGTGCAGAAACTGCCAATACGCTGGCTTCAAAGAATGGCAAGCAGATGCTCAATCAGTGGCAGTTGCGCCGAGAAGGAAGTGATGCCTGGATTCAGGCTACGGTGCCTGGTACTGTACTCACCAGCTATATGAATATCGGGGCAGTGCCTGATAACCGCTTCGATGACAACATGCGTCAGATTTCTGAATCGTTCTTCAACTCTGATTTCTGGTATCGTACCACCATCGAACATAAGCCGTCTGCCAACAAGCAGCAGCATACCTATCTCAACTTCGATGGTATCAACTGGAAGGCTGATATATTACTGAACGGCGAAAAGATAGGTAGAATTGATGGTGCCTTTATCCGCTCTCGTATCGACGTAACCAACTTATTGAAACCTGGTTCCAATAAGTTGGAGGTACATGTCATCAAAAATGCTCACTTTGGCGTTGTGAAGCAGAAAAATCTCCAGAACACTGACCTGAATGGTGGAGAGCTGGGTGCTGACAACCCTACCTTCCACGCTTCTATCGGCTGGGACTGGATAACCAATACACCAGGTCGTGAAATCGGTATATGGAATGATGTCTATCTTACCCATGACAATGGCGTAAGTGTTTCGGATCCTGTGGTTACATCAACCCTGAACTTGCCTGACACCCTGGCATCAATGACCCCATCTGTCTTCCTGCAGAATGCAGATGCCGTGGCTAAGACCGTGAAACTGGCTGGTTATATCGGCAAGATCAAGTTTGAGCAGGAAGTTAGTCTGCAGCCAAACGAGAAGCGTGAGGTTTCCTTCGCTCCTACCGACTATCCACAGCTCAAGAATCAGCGCATGAATCTCTGGTGGCCTAACGGTTATGGTTCACCTTATTTATATGATGCCGGTTTCAAGGTATCAGACAAGGCTTCCGGCGAAATGATTTCTGAGGTAACCTATAAGGCAGGTATCCGACAGATGAGCTATGCTGACCTGGAGACACAGACCAAGATCTACATCAATGGCAAGCGACTGAACCCACTGGGCGGTAACTGGGGATTCTCGGAAACCAACCTCAACTATCGTGGACGTGAATATGATGCAGCAGTACGTTATCATAAGGAGATGAACTACAACATGATTCGCGACTGGGTAGGTCAGATTGGCGATGAGGAACTTTATGAAGCATGCGACAAGTATGGTATCATGGTATGGCAGGACTTCTGGCTGGCTAACCCATGGGACGGACCAGATCCTGATGACAACAAGATGTTCCTGGAAAACTCAGCTGATTACATCTCCCGTATCCGCAACCATGCCAGCATCGGCATCTACTGCGGAAGAAACGAGGGATTCCCTCCGGCAGCAATTGACAAGGTATTGAGAGAACAGGTGAAGGATATCCATCCACAGTTGGGATATATTCCCAGCTCAGCCGACCTGGGTGTGAGTGGACATGGTCCTTATCAGATGAAGTCGCCTTCATTCTACTTCGCTAACCAGAGTCATAAATTGCATTCAGAACGAGGTATGCCGAATGTTCCTACCTTCGAATCGTTGAGCAGAATGATGGAACCGGAACATCTGTGGCCACAAAGCGATGCATGGGGACAGCATGATTATACATTGAAGGGGGCTCAGGGAGGTGAATCTTTCAACAACATCATGGAAAAGCGTTATGGCAAACCTCAGAGTGCAGAGCAGTTTACCAAGTGGGCACAGTGGCTCAACTATGATGGCTACCGTGCGATGTACGAGTCTTCCCAGCAAGATCGTCTCGGTTTGCTCATCTGGATGAGTCATGCCTGCTGGCCAAGCATGGTATGGTGTACCTATGATTACTACTTTGAGCCAACAGCCGCTTACTTTGGTGTGAAGAAGGCTTGCGAACCATTACATATCCAGTATAACCCAGTGAAGAAGGTTGCTGAGGTGGTTAACTTCTCTGGTGGTGCCAAGAATGGTCTGGTTGCCAAGGCTCAGATCTTTGATATGTACGGAAAGCTGCTCAAGGAAGAAAGCAAGGAAGTGAACGTGGGTGAAGACCAGACCGTAGATGCCGTTAGCGTTAGCGAACCGGATGAGGAAGTTTACTACATCAAATTGAGCCTGGAGCAGAACAGCCAGATGATTTCAGACAACTTCTATGTACAAGGCAAGGAAGAAGACAACCTTCAGGCACTCTCCAAACTCCCTAAGGCAACCGTTGCCATCAGCGGCAAGCGCTTCGTTCAGCAGGGTGAAGAGTGGATTGGAGAAGTAGAGATCCGCAATACTGGCAATGTTCCTGCCCTCCTGATTCGCTTGAACCTGAAAGGTGGCGATGGTGAGCAGATACAGCCTGTCATCTACAGCGACAACTACTTCTGTCTGATGCCGGATGAGTGCAAGATAATCAAGGTATCTTATCGCGATGAGGACGGAAGAGGTCAGGCACCATACGTAGAAATAACCGGTTTCAATAAATAATCATTGAAATCCATTGAATCATAAACAAGACGCTCTGCAAGAGCAAAAGCATGATTATTCTGATGCTTTTGTCTTGCAGAGCGTCTTTTCTTCTACTGCAAAAATAGTTTCTTAGTGAGTTGAGACAATTATCATCTAAAATAGAAAACTCAAATCTACACCACATTGAAATGGATTGCCACGCTGCGCAAAATATTCGCGCTTTCCGGTTGCGGCATTGTCTACAGCAAAGGTATTGTAATTGGTGTCTGTGAGGTTCTTGCCCCATAAGTTCAATTGCAGGATGCCGAAATCGAAGGCAACATGAGCACCCAATACGGCATAAACATCCTGACTATAGGTATTGGCATTATCCCAATAGGTTTTGCCCTGCATGTTTACGTTTGCTCCGAAAACCATGTTACGCAAGAAACTGGAGTTGAAGTTAACACGATAGTCTGCCATGGCACAAAGGGTATGCATCGGAACGTATGGCACACGCTTGTCTTTATAACTAACCGCATTCTCACCTTCACCGTCAGTATATTCATCGAAGACAGCATGAGTATAGCCATAATTCAACATCCAGTCGAGCTGACCATTGGCAAGTTGGCCTCGCAAAGCTGCCTCAATGCCACAGCTATGACTCCTGCCGGCATTCACCATCATTCTACCAAATCCATAGTTGCCTGCCATCACTGAGAGTTGCTGATTTCTTACCTTCATATAGAAGGCACTCAGGTCGAGATGAAGAGCATGATTGAAGAGATTGAGATGAGAACCTACTTCATAATTCCATGAAACCTCTGGCTTGTATGATATAGTCTGGTTCACCTTCTCATAATCCTCGGCAGTATGAGGCACATCGTAATCACCACGCAATGCCTGCTGACGATTGGCATTCAATTCCGTCTGAAGGATATCGCTGAACATCTGAATATTATAGCCACCGGCACGATAACCCTTACTGATATTGGCATAGATATTACTCTGCTGATCATCAAGACGATAAGTAATACCAATCTTTGGAAGGAACTGGCTGTAATCATCATTCGTCTTTTCATCCAGAGCACTTCTAAGCGTATAGGTAGCCTTCTGCCCCATCATATTTGCTGTCATTGCCATATAGGCAGACGACTGATAATGAATGCCCGTATGCAAATAATCATATCGCAAGCCCAGTGTTGCCACCAGACGGGAAGTAATATCAAAATTACTCTCATGATAGAAACCGAGATTGGTCTGCGGAGTATGATAAAGTCCAGGAGCACCCATGCTGACACCCATGCTGATGCCTCCAGCCTTCTCAATGGCAGCACTGGCAGCAGCCTTGGCTGCCACTTCCGGCATTCCCTGCGCCATCATTTTCTTAACCATCGAAGCATGAATGGCAGTATACATCTGCTGCTGGATTGCATTGCCAATCGGAGCTGTCATCGCATCATCGAAAAAGACCGGACCGTTGGTCTTCAACCATTGCTTGGAAAAAAAGCCACCTACTGTCCAATGCCAGAAGTCTCCCACTGCCTTGTTGCTCTTCAAGGAGAGTTCCTGGGTAAAGGAATTCTGCAATTGTTCCTGTAGGATATGCATGTAGTCGGCAGAAAGATAATCCTGATCCATCAACATACGGTCCTTGACATACTGATAGCTGGAAACGGAAGTAAAATCATATCCCTTTCCGGTATATCCCAGTTTCAAACCTGTTATCAGGTTATTTCTCAGATACGTTCCTGGGAAAGTAGAAGCAGGAAGGTCTGCCTTCCCCGTCTCTAAATCAAGCTTTCCATAAGGAAATCCATTCTGGTCAACATACTGATAATTAGCAAGAATATCCATCTTCCAACCCGAATCAAAACGGGTCTTGAGAAGCATCTTGCCTCCCGCTTCGTTATATTGATCCGAACGGTCGCCTGTATTGGTATTTCGGAAGAAACCCTTCTGACCCTCATAGAAACCTGCCAGAGAAAGAGCTACATGCTGATTGAACTTCTGATAATGAGCTGCTTCTACATTACGAAAATACTTACTACCATAGCTAAGTCTGATATCTGTACCTTGATAATCGAAGGGATTACGGGAATACATCTTGACCAATCCACCCTCGGTATTCTGACCATAAAGCGTGCCTTGTGGACCACGAAGCACATCTACCCTACTCAACTGGTAATTGTGGAGATTAAAAGCCGACTTACTCATCACCGGAATACCATCGAGATAAAGACCAATAGCAGGACTATTTACACGGCTTCCTATTCCTCTGACATAAACAGAGGAAGAAAGACGGCTACCATAATTTGGCATTACAAAATTAGGAACAAACCGGGAAAGATCACGTAAATCGGATACTCCCATCTTTTTCATCAAAGAGCTACTCAGCGATGTACTGCTGAGTGCCTGCTGTCGGAGACGCAACACCTCCTTTGGCTGTGATACGACCACTACTTCGTCAATATCGAACACCTTGCTGCTGTCCGATAATGCCGTATCAGCTGAAATCGGTAAAGCAATGCCTAAACCAGCCATTGCCATCATCATTTTATAATTCATTTTCTCTTATATTTTTCCGCATGATTCAAATTCGGGTGCAAAGGTACGAAGAATATCGGAAATGAGAAATCCTTATTTATTAGGAACTGGCCAGCACAGAAAAAATGTGAGCCCCTTCTGCTACATAGCATAAATAGTGAGAGCTCCCATCTCCTCTCTCTCAACTTCCTGTTTACATAGAAACATGTTTTCATGTTGTTATCCGTAATAGTAATCGTAATCTTCTTGTTGAAGTTTATTTAAGTCTGATATCATTTATACTTCTATTTTTAGAAAATCTATTCAGGTCCACCCAATTCCAAATTCCCGGTACTCTTCCATGGCGACTAAATTGCCAGATGTCGTAATGAGGTTTGCCAGGTAGTACAGGCTCATGATTATAGCTGGCTATCCAAAGATAATAATTATCGAATTCTGGACTCAGATAATCCTTGAAGTAACTCTCGCTACAATATATAATAGGTGTATGTCCATAATAAACCTTGCAAAGTTTGCAGAAAGTTTTTAATAACAGTTGAATCTCTATTTTACTCATTCCCTTTGTACCATCATCCTCTGCATCTATTACGGGGAGCAAGTCTTGCTTATCTTTATCATATACGGAACGGAAATTTTCAAACTGTAAGGCTGCAGGAGCCTTGGAAAGGAAATGATAAGATCCTACAGGAATGCCACTTTCTCTGGCATTCTTGATATTCGATTCGTACCACGGATCTTGAATGTTTGTTCCTTCTGAAGATTTTATATAGATAAATTGCAAGCGCTTGATTTTACCCAATTCATCCCAATGAATTCTGCCCTGATGACGCGAGATGTCAATTCCATCATAGCTGCCAGAATATTCACCAGTGGTAAGATCGTGGGTAGGCCATTGCTTATCAGATGCTCTCCTTATGAAATAAGATGAAATCATCCGATATGCTTCAAATCCGATAATAAAAGTAAGGACAAGACCGAAGGCTATATAGCATAAGCGCTTGCCCATATTATTGTTTTTTCTTTTTCTTCTAACCATGAATTTTACATAATATGTTGCTTCAAGTAACAAAGGTAATGAAAATAAGAGAAATACCAAAAGAAAATACCATAAAACTAATTTCTATTTTATTAAAAGAGCATGATATGATATCTTTTCTTGCTAAATCAGAAGGATACGCCAGGAGCTAATTACTTATATTTAATGTAAACATTTAAACATGTTTGCATGTAAGCATGTCTGTACATCAATATTTATAGCTAAAACTAACTCATCATAGAAGATATAGGAAAGAATGATATTAATGGATATAACACTATTGAAATGAATATCTACAGAACTGTTTACTAAAAACTACGAAACCATTTACTTATATCTACGAAACTGTTTACCAAAATCTACGAAATCATTTACCAATAACTACGAAACCATTTACCTTATCACGGCTAACCTGTTAAGTATCAAATATTTACAAAAGTCATAAGATTATAAAAACATAATTGAAACTTATAAATAAAGAAGAAAATTAAGAAACAGACATAACGCCTTATAAATCAGTTATTTACGAAAACAATGTAAACGGTTTCGTAGATTTCGGTTAATCAACTTAAACGAATTAATATCTACGAAACCATTTACCTCAAATTAGTTAACACGTTGAAAATTAGCTAAATACAAACTTAACAAAACTTTTCATGCATGATATTCAACCTATAGTTTATTTAAAAACTACTTTACTATTATATATATAAACATCTGTATATCAACTCATTACATAGTTAAAAGTAAATACTTTCGTAGATGAATTTAAGGTTGAGATTCAGGTAACCAAAATACTTCTCAGAATAATTTCCATATTCAAAAGACTTCTACACAGCTCTGATAATAATAGAAAAGCTATCCAAAATCAGTAATATCTACGGAACTGTTTACAAAAAACTACGAAACTGTTTACTTATATCTACGAAACTGTTTACTTATATCTACGAAACCGTTTACCAACATCTACGAAACCGTTTACTTGTAATCTACTAATTCACTGGTTTTCATTACATTACAGAATCCCTAATTAAATAATCTAAGTAAATTCTAATTATAAAAATAATTTTTGTTTTAAAAGAATATACCTAAAGTACTGAATATTAAACACTTATAATATTTTCGGTAAATGATTTCGTAGATTATGATAGTTTAAAAAGATTTGGTTAACTATGTTTTGTGCTTTTCGATAATAAAATGTAGGCGATATCTTTTATATCTACGAAACCATTTACGCTAAATTTGTAACTATCATAATACCAAGGAGTTACATATTACTCATTGATATACTATTTCATAGTTATCGTGATTTTAATTATAAAATTATAATAATGATAATTGCCTTAATATCAGTAAGATAAGCAATGTTAGGTAAATAGTTTCGTAGATATAAGTAGTTAAAAAGCTACTACATCTACGAAACTATTTACCTGGATGAATGTAACACATTGATAAACAGCAAGATATATAATATAAATATTTGTCTTTTGATATCTTACGTTTCTAAAGTTTATATTTTAATTTTCTTAACGTGCTAATAATTAGTAAGTTATATATAATTAGGTAAATGGTTTCGTAGATATAAAAAGAATCGCAGACATGGTATTTAATGTCTGCGACTCTTGGTTGTATGCTCGGCATGAGCTTATTCTAATGGGTGCAAGTCCCTAACAAGCCCTAATAGCGGGAATTGTATAGCCAACAGCAAGGGTGTCCACTGCGAGGTGGAATCTGAAAGAAGCTGGCGGCAAACATCTGACCTAACGTACAGAAACTTCATATAAGGCATTTGACCATGGATGAGATTGCCACACAAATCAAAGTCCTATAGCTATTCGGAATGGTTGGTGTAAATGAAGTGGGTATAAGATGGAAAGAATAAGCCCTTATCCGAGGAGGTCTCCCGGACATGGCGATTAGTTGCCTTTACGAAAGTCATGGCGTAAAGCTTGCCGTGAGAAGTCAGCAGATGCCATAGTAGTGGAGTTCTCGATAACGCTCCATGAAGGGCAGAACCTATAAATGAAACGATAGTAATTGAAATGTACCTTATGAAGGAAAGAATGCAGAAAACATTGGCAGAAGTCAAGGGCTGCCCACAGAAAGATAGGACGGAATCCGAAGGATATGTGGGAGCGCAGACCTTCATGTGGATATGTGAAGACAACATAGTGGAAGTACCATTCGACGAGGAACACCTGTTGGAGCGCATCATCAGTCCTGATAACCTACTCAAAGCCTACAAGGCTGTGCAGCGTAACAGGGGCTGTAGCGGTATCGACAAGATGTCATGTGAGCAAATGCTCCCTTGGCTCTTGGCTAACAAGGATGCCCTAATCCGTTCCTTGCTAGACGGTTCATACCGTCCGAACCCAGTAAAAAGGGTAGAGATACCCAAAGACAATGGCAAGATGCGCCTGTTGGGCATCCCCACGGTCATAGACCGTCTGGTTCAACAAGCCATCAACCAGACCCTAACTCCCATCTATGAGCGTCAATTCTCTCCAGGAAGCTACGGCTTCCGTCCGAGAAGAGGCTGCCATGATGCCCTAAGAGGTGCTCAGAAAATAATCGATGATGGCTACATTTATGTGGTTGACCTCGACTTGGAGCGTTTCTTCGACACGGTGAGCCACAGTAAACTCATAGAAATCCTCAGCCGCACGATAAAGGACGGTAGGGTGATAAGCCTTATCCACAAATATCTCCGCAGTGGTGTGATGAGCAAAGGAATGTTCGAGGCAAGTGAGGAAGGCACTCCCCAAGGAGGACCGTTAAGTCCGCTTTTGAGCAACATCATGCTCAACGAGTTGGACAAGGAACTCACAAGCCGAGGTCTCCCTTTTGTCCGCTATGCCGATGACTCGATGAAATTTTGTAAGTCCAAGCGTGCAGCCAAACGCGTGAAGGAATCTGTAACCCGCTTCATCGAAGGAAAACTTCATCTGAAGGTGAACAGGGACAAGACAGTTGTGTCCTATGTGCAAGGTGTGAAATACCTTGGTTACTCCTTTTATGTAATGAAAGGCAAATGCCAACTCACGGTACACCCAAAAGCCAAATCCAGGATGAAAGCCAAACTCAAGGAGTTGACTTCCCGAAGCAATGGTTGGGGATATGCCAAGAGAAAGCAAAAACTTGAAGAGTACATAAGGGGATGGGTAGGTTACTATCACCTTGCCAACATGAAACGTTTCCTCATGGAAACTGACGAGTGGCTAAGGCGACGGCTATGTATGTGTATATGGAAGTCGTGGAAGAGGGTGAAAACGAGAATTGCCAACTTGATAAAGTGTGGTATAGATAAGTACCAAGCTTACATGTGGGGCAATAGTCGTTTGGGCTATTGGTGCATAGCTGGCAGTTACATACTAAGTCGTGCGATAACTAATGAAAAGTTGAGCATGGCAGGCTATGCTACATTGACGGGTTCATACCTCGAATGGTATCCAAAATAGGAACCGCCGTATGCGGAACCGCATGTACGGTGGTGTGAGAGGTCGGAAAACGAAAGTAGGAGAAAAACTACTTCGTTTTCCTCCTACTCGATTGGATTATCCTTGGTAGAAAGTAGGAGCAAATGAACCAACACACTTGAAGAATTCTTGAGCTATCTTTTCTACGCCCAGAGTTTTGAGTAATTGAAAATCTTCTTGTGAAGCCTGTATGCAGAATCTTTGATTTTTCATGCCGAGGAACTTCACCCTACTGAGCAATGTTGTCTGGGAAGGATCTATTATTCTTGATAGAAATTCATTCCATTGCTCTTCCCCACACTTTTCCATTTGGATCTTGCTTTTTTCAGGTTTCACAACATGAGCAAACAAGTCACCTACAACAGGTTCTTTGGTTCCGCTAGCTTTAGGAAGTCCTTTCCTATCCAATATCTTGCCATTGATATGGGCTTTTCCCAAAGCTGTTCTTTTGATTTTAAACACCAGAGCTTCAGGATTACCTCTTGTTTGTCCCCTTTTGTATATTGGTGTGCAATCAGTGAACATTATATCAATTTTGTCTTCTTTACTTAGTTTTGCAAAATCTTCTTGTACTGCATCCAATACTTGTTTCTTAAATTGAGAGAATTTTGGATACTGTTCTTCCTCTACTGTTCCGTCTTCAGCTATTTTAGCCATACCTAGATATTCTTTCAGTTGCATGAAAGGTACTTTTATGGTCATTTTGCCTTTATTTATTCCCATTTGACGCAGTAGAAAGAGATATATTCTTGGAGTGTTAAGTCGGCTAGCATATCGTGCAATCAAGGCTATATGATGAATGAAGCCTTGGCTCATGTCAAATGCATATTTGGCAACAACTGGGTCAATTTTTAACTCGACCTCTCCTTTTGACCTATCGTATGATACTCCCTGTTTTGTATAGCCGTTTGTCACAATATCTTCTGTTATGTTTGAAAATACGTGCTGAATAACGGCTTTGCCATCTATTTTGATTCTCACACTAAAGTCTAGGAGTTCTTTAAGAGTTTTACGCAGATCTTTATAGTGGCTTGATTCTATACCTAATTCACTCAATTTAAGTTTGATTTTAGGTACATTCATGGCAACGTGTTCTTTATCTACTTCAAACATATAGTCTGAACGTAGATTTCCTTTTTCACGCTTTTCGTTGAAGTATCTCGTAACGTATTCTTGTAGATGTGAACTTACGCAAAACAATATATGTTGCTGGGAAAGCGTGCATTGTTTGTCTATCTTGGTGAAACTAAATGGAGTATTTATCCACTGCTCATCAACATGGCTCTTTGCTATTTCATTTTTTTTATCTGTCATATTGATATTTCTGTTAGTATAAACAATGATTTTGTTTTTTGTTGTCGAAATCCCGTTTTTTAGTTTCCAAATAAGTAAACTTGATCCATAGTCTAAAAATTTTAGATTATGGTTGTCTCTTAAGACTCGTTTTTCTTAACTTGTATGTACAATCTTATTGCTTCACGTATGATTTCTTCATAATTCATCCCTTTGCTGCTAAGTTTAATCAGCATCAGTTCTTTAAAGTCTTCTTCTGACAGATATGTCTGAACTGCATGCATGGTTGCTCTTTTTTCTGCCAGACTCATTTTTTTCTTTTTTGCCGGTTGTTTTGCCGGTTGCTCTATATTATGCATAACAGGTTGTTCTACTGATTGTTCTGCGCCTGGACGAACTGCCTTATTCATATTACTAAAGGCTGCACGAAAATCCTTTCCCATTTTTCCTAATTATTTAAAATTAAACAATTCTTTAATAACCAATTCATAATCTATTGCGGCTGAGCAATAAGGGGCATAATGAAACAAATCTTGTTTTACTGTTTGAGCCTCATTAACCTTGATACAGCGTCGAACACCATGTTTTAGAATTTTTTCTTTATATTTTTCACGTAGAGTTGATAAAGCTTGTCGCACAATGACTGGTCTCTCGTCCAGCATAACTGGCAATAACCCTAACAATTCCAAATCTTTATTCAACGCAAAACGACCTTCTTTGACTTCCTTCATTGCTGCAAGAACAGCGGATAATCCAAAAACAGACAAGCCTTCCATCTGAACAGGAATAAGCAAATGACTGGCCACCACCATTGCGTTGTAAGTAGATAGCGACATTGCTGGAGGACAATCTATAAAGATGTAATCAAAGTAATCTATTGGATTACTTATGCTCTCACCTGTATAATCAATACAGTCACTATTGATGCATGCGCCTAACACTTGACGAGGTGCACCTGTGTTTTGAAGAAAAGGATCGACATCCTGCATCTTTGCAGAGCCAGGAACATAATATACACCTGTTTCTGTTTTGTAGATAGGTAATCCCTTACATGCGATCATTGACTCAAAAACAGTAGCACACCCTTCTGGTGCATGATTTAAAAGGGTCAAGTTGCATTGAGGATCTAAGTCTATCTCAAGGATTCTTAATGTTTTATCCTTTCTCAACATTCCTGCTGCAAGATTTTGCACTGTTGTTGTTTTGCCTACGCCTCCTTTATTGTTGACGATAGCCAAAATCATTTTCAGTTTATTTTCCATGTTTTTGACTTTTAATTATTCATTTTTGTGCAAAGATACATTATTAATTTGAAATAGCCAAATTTTAAATTACTTTTTTACATGGAAACATGTTTTTTGGCGAACATGTTTTCATGAATAAATTCTAACTTATGTTTTGTGTGAGTTAAAGTGTTAGAACACAGGTGTCTAAGATATAGTATGAATGTTTTGTAAACATACATGAAAACATGTTGTATTGCAAACATGTTTTCATGATATTCTGTAAATATGAAAGTCGTTATGCATGAGTGACATTTTATAAGTTTTTCTCATTCTATAAGTAATCTTTGAAGTATATTTATATGGTTCACAGTCTTTATATGTTTATAGTATGCATGTAAACATGAAAGCATGAATACTTGAAAATATACCTACATGCATACATGTAAACATGCATACTTGGATTTGTGTTTTCATGATTTTGTTATCTTTATATCTATGCGTCTGTTTGAATTGACAGATGATATAGTTAAATGTCTTGATATTAAGCTGTTAAAAGGATTGTGAAAATTTATATATATGCTGTTATATTTGCATTTTTATCCATAACTTTTCGGAAAACATGTTTGCATGATTACATGTCAATTTGCAAACATGTAATTTAGCGCACAAGTAAATATTAAATATGAAAACATGAACTATAGTAAACATGTAGACATGTTTATTCTTCGATGCATGCAATATTATTCTATTATTTAGCCTCATATTTTGATCGGATTCATTTTGTTTTTGTCTGCAACTTCTGAAATGATGTGAGAATAAACTAGCAAAAATATATAATATTATAAAATAAGGTATGGCTGTACAAAATGAATATTTAATTGTTTACAACTGTTAAAAAATCGCCATTTATCGAACTTTTTTGTCGAAGAATTTGGTGGAATGGAAAATAGTTAGTACTTTTGCACTCGCTTTTGAGAAATCAAGCATTACTCGAAGCAATATAAAGAAAGAGTTCT
>NZ_JBQKLN010000047.1:0-29903 GCF_052116205.1 Prevotella sp. Sow4_E9_plate
TTAATTGATGGTGTAAAGATACGAAAAATATTCCAGATAACAGCATAAAGCAGAGATTATTTTCGTGAAATATAAACATTTTAAACAGGCCTTACTTTTTAAAGTGGGCTCCTTATTCAAGTTTCGCAAGTTCAGGAATTAAAGAAGTTAAAGGAGTTATCGCTCCCTACGGTCGCTGAGGAGTTAAGACAATAGTCTTTTTTGCGTAGTTTATAAGCTGCAAGACATACGTCTTAACTCCTTAACTTCCTTAACTCCTTTAACTTCCTGATATGCGAAAGTTCTGTTTTTTACGTTGCAAAATTAATACTTTTCTCTGAAAACACAAAACATTTAGGGGAAAAGACGTACAGAAACCGCATGGAAAGCCAAAATGAAACAAATAATAAAGTAAAGGGGACATCTAATAAAGAACTTTCCGGAGAATATTCCTACCTTTGCAGCTATCAAACAACAAACACAATTAAATAAGTATGAGACTTAATGACATCAAGAAAGCATTTTTAGCTTCCGCTGCCCTCCTCTCAGCCATGAGCATGGGCGCAGCAGAGAGATTCGTAAGTTTCCAGCAGGGCGACTTACTCATCAACGGTAATGATAAGGTAGAAATCTATATGGACGCCAACGACTGCCGCGGCGTGAGCTATGCTGCCAATGCCCTGGTCAAGGACATCAGCAAGGTGAGCGGCTCCCAAGCCACCATCACCTCCAACCGCAAGGCAACCATCCTCGTGGGAACCATCGGACATTCTGCTGCCATCGACCAGCTCGTCAAGCAGAAACGCATCAACGGAAATCTGCTCAAGGGCAAGCGCGAGAAATTCATCATCACCGTGGTGGACAACCAGCTCATCATCTCCGGAAGCGACCGCCGAGGCACCATCTACGGCATCTACGAACTCTCGCAGCAGATGGGCGTATCGCCTTGGTATGACTGGGCAGACGTGCCTATAGAGCACCACGATTCTATTTTCGTAAACAAGGGTATCTATACAGATGGCGAACCAGCCGTACGTTATCGCGGCATCTTCCTCAACGATGAGGCACCTTGCCTAACGTCATGGGTCAAGAACACCTACGGCACCGGATATGGCGACCACCGTTTCTATCAGCGCGTTTTCGAATTGGTATTGCGACTGAGAGGTAACATGATGTGGCCTGCCATGTGGGGTTGGGCTTTCTACGCAGATGACCCGGAGAACGAGAAGACGGCAGATGAGATGGGCGTGGTGATGAGCACCTCCCATCATGAGCCGATGGCCCGCAACCACCAGGAATACGCCCGCAACCGAAAGGGATGGGGACCTTGGAACTATCAGAAGAACAAGGCTAACCTGCAGAAGTTCTTCCGTGAGGGAATAGAGCGCATGAAGGGAACCGAGCAGATCGTGACCATCGGTATGCGTGGCGACGGTGACGAGGCGATGAGCGCAGAGGCTGATACAAAGCTGATGAGCCAGATCATCAACGACCAGCGCAAGATCATCGCTGATGTAACGGGAAAGAAGGCCAGCGAAACACCGCAGGTTTGGGCACTATATAAAGAGGTGCTGGATTACTACGACAAGGGAATGAAGGTTCCCGACGACGTAACCCTGCTGCTCTGCGACGACAACTGGGGTAACGTGCGCCGTGTGCCGAATGCCAAGGAACGCAAGCACAAAGGCGGTTGGGGCTTATACTATCACGTAGATTACGTAGGTGCTCCAAGAAACTCAAAGATGCTCAATGTAACTCCTGTACAGAATCCTTGGGAGCAGTTGACACTTGCTTACGAGAATGGCATCGACCGTCTCTGGATTCTCAATGTGGGCGACCTCAAACCGATGGAATATCCTATCAGCCAGTTTATGGACATGGCTTGGAATCCACGTAAATACGATGTAAACAACATCACCCGTCATACCCGCGACTGGTGCGCACAGCAGTTTGGTGAATCGCAGGTCGATGAAGCAGCCCGCATTCTTAACCTCATCTGCAAGTACAACGGCCGCTGCACTCCAGAGATGCTCGACAAGAACACCTACAGTCTGGAGAACGGCGAATGGCAGGAGGTGGTGAATCAGTATCTCCAGCTCGAGGCTGATGCGCTGCGCCAGTACAACAGTCTGCCGGCAGCCTATCACGATGCCTATCGCCAGATCATCCTCTTCCCTATCGAGCTGATGAGCAATCTGCATCAGATGTACTTTGCCCAGGCTCAGAACCATGCTCTCTACAAGCAGAACAATCCGAAGGCGAACATCTGGGCGGATGAATGCGAGCGCCTCTTCAAGCGCGATTCCCTCATCTGCGATATTTACAACCACAAGATGTCGGGCGGCAAGTGGAACGGCATGATGACGCAGAAGCACATCGGCTATAAGAGTTGGAATGATGCCTTCGAAAAGGATACCTGTCCGGAGCTCTTCCGGGTAACCTCCAAGAATGGAGTGATTATCAGCGAAAACAGCGGCGTGGTAGAAATCGAAGCTCCTTACTACAGCAGCAAGACGGATGCTGCCGAGGCAAAATGGACAGAGATTCCATTCATGGGCAAAAGCGTATCAGCAATGACTCTGATGCCGTATACCAAGAGTGTAAAAGGAGCCAGCATCACTTACAAGTTTAAGATGCAAGTTAGCAAAACTTCGGATGGCAAGGCATTTAATAGCAAGCAGAAGGTTCGCATTCATGTGATTACTAAATCAACCTTGGATTATCTCAACAAGGGCGGCTTAACCTATGGTGTAAGTTTAGATGGTGCTTCTCCTGTAGAGGTTAACTTCAACAAAGATTTGAACGAGAAGCCGGAGAACATCTACAATATCTATTATCCAACGATAGCCACTCGCATCGTGGATCAAGTGATAGAGTTGGAACTGCCGGCTACTACCGATGGCATCCACAGCCTCACCCTCACTCCTAACGACCCAGCCATCGTCTTCGAGAAAATCGTGATTGATGGAAGAGAAGGAAAAAAGAGTGTCAAGGTGATTTAAAAGTAGCATATAATAAAAAGGTATAGGCACGCACCCACGAAAGGATGCGTGCCTATTCTTTTTACGCAAACTATCACTATCTTCTTATGTTCCATACTTCGTAGCATTCATTTTTACATAAACAATCACAATAGAAACAAATAAATGAAAAAAAAGAGTATTTTTTAAATCTTTTTTGAGAAACATACGTTTATATGAGTAAAGTTAGAAACATAAAAACAAGAAACGAATGAATATAGACAATCCAAAACTCATAAAACAACTGGAGAGTCTTGTCGACAATCGGCAAGACTGGCTATTTCGTTTTGCCTATATTCGAATCGGGCAACGTGAGGATGCAGAAGATATTGTGCAAGAGGTGCTGCTTGCAGCTTTCAAGAAACTGAAAGAAGGGCAGCAAGTGGAAGAGTTGGACCGCTACATCATTCGCTCTGTTAGCAACGCATGCCGAGACTACTTGCGCAAAAATCGTCCGCAAATCATAGCTATCAATGAAGCGGCAAGCATACCTAACAGCAATGGTGACAAACAAATACACGAGGAATTTCTCAGAATATCAAAACTGCTGGAAGATATTCCACAGGAGCAAGCGGAAATCGTAAGAATGAAATGTTACGACAACTTGACGTTCCGAGAGATAGCCGAACTGGAGGAGATACCAGAAGCTACCGTGAAATCTCGCTATCGCTATGCCATCCAACATATCCAACAACGACTCAGAAAGGAGAAAAGTTTATGAAAGATCAAATGAACATCCATAATGACAAAGGATTTGAGGATATAGAGCAACTGCTCCAACCTCAATGTGATTTCCATGCCTCCTCCCAAACCAAGCAACAAGTAATAGAGAAGGCAAGGAAGAGCTTGGTCAGCCATCGCACCTTGCGTATCTTTCCATGGATTTGCGCAGCATGCGTGGCTGGCATCATCGCTATCATCCTGCAACCACCCAAGGATACCACTTCTGCGTCGGGCAATGCGACAATGGCTGTGAGAAAGGCTACACAGCCGATGCAAAAAGCTATGATGCAAGAAAAGAATTTGACGGCAGAAAAGGAAAATACAGCAGAAAAAGCCATCATAGAAGAGAGCAGAACATACGAGAAGAAAAAGACTTTCGCCAAGCTCAATGCTCCCAAAAGGGAGGCTAAACCTAAAGCTGAGTTTGGAGATGACATGCCAGACACCAAAGAAAAAGGTCCGGTACTCTTCCCTATGTCAACCTTGCCCGAAGAGCATCTTTTCAAAATGCAGACAGCAGAAGCTCAAGCCACTACAAGCAATGCCGTGCAAAGTGAGGATGACCGCCAACAAATACGGCGAATCACCGTAAAACTCTAAAGAAAGTATATATAAAAGGTATAAACATTAAAGAACAAAGAACATGAAAAAGTATGTCTTATATTTATTACTCATGATGTTCTCATCAATGGGAGCACAGGCACAAAAGTCTTATTTCAAAGAGGCTTTGGAGAAATTGGTAAGCAACAAGGCGTTCACCATGAATCAATCAGGAGCAAAAAATGAGGTTGGTGACACAGCACAATGGAGTTGGAAAAAATATCGCTTTAAAACTCTCAAGAAAGACAAGTTTCTCAAGGAACTGGACAGAATCAACAAGGCTTTTCAAAAAGATTGCAATCAGCCTGTAACTGACTTTTACTATATGGTAGATGGAAACAACAACCCACTTAAAACATGGATGAACTTTGACATATCTGTAGGCAACGACCTTATTATGGTTGGAAATTTCTCGGCATATAGCGTCCTTATCAATCGCCAACAAATGGGTCACTCTGGCATGCGCAGAGTCTGTGCCATAGAATGGGGCCATATCGTAGAGAATGGTTGGGTTAACGAAAAAGGCTATGAAGGAAACATCAGCATCGTAGAAGGAAAAGCTCCTTTAAACAAGCATCACGTAGCAGATGAAATAAACCAGCAAACGTATAAAGCCACACAATTTACAGGCGATTTAATAATCCCAAAAGACACCATAAACGAAAAGGCAGCTCCTAAAGAAGAGACTAAAGAAGAAAAAGAAGTGCCTAATGAGCAGTTGACCAAGATGCTTAAAGATGCTCAGACCAACCTGAAAGGCAACTTTGAGATTATTGGCAAGCGTGACCCTGAACTTTGGGACCGTGGCTATTTTATCTGTTACAAAGACGAAACAGATATGTATGTAGAACCCATCCTTGTGGCTACCAACGGCACTAACTTCTCATACAAGCACGACCTGAAGGACATTACCATTGGAAGAGTGAGAGCACTGATGAAAGATGGAACCATCTGCTCGGAATGGATAGACATTCCTTTTGTACCAGGAGAGATAGCAGAGCTAAGCGTACACAATGGTTACTACAGCCTCACAGGATCAAGTTTCTATAAGCAGTGGGTGGAAGAGGAAAGCAAGAACCATGATGGATGGGACGAGCGCAAGTATACGGCTTACGCACTCAGCAATATCCATTCTCCTGGCATCATCTGCTATCTGTTCTATCAGCATTTGATAAAAGGTTCTTCGAATCAAAAGAAAATATTCAAAGCCCTCCCAACAACTCTACAAGAGAATCATGTGGGTCGCTTTATCAAAAAGCATATGAACAATAAATTATAAAAATCTCAACTTTCAGTCACATTCATTTAATACATATGTGATGTAAGAAAGGACATACTGCATAGAACCCAATGCCACCTCTATCAGTTTTGATGGAGATGGCATTTTTGCTTCAAATTAGCGCATCCCCAATAGAGGTAAATGTCAATGCCGACATGAATGAGAAGCCAGAGAACATCTACAGCATTTACTATCCTTCGATAACCACTCGCATTGTGGACAAGGTGATAGAGCTAGAGCTGCCTGCCTCATCCGATGGCATCCGCACGCTCATAGATAACTTCTGCCGCTGTATGCCCATGAGCAGCATAGTGCAACTTATTTTGCACGATTCTTTCCAATAGTTGCCACCACCAAGATTTTTGAGTCGTTCATCGTCCATCGTAAACCCTTTTACGATGTACTCATTCAGTCGCTCTGTAGCCCATTGACGGAAACGCGTGCCTTGAATAGATTTTACACGATAGCCCACAGATATGATAACATCAAGGATATAGAACTTCACTTCTTTGCTTTGTTTTTTTCCTGCCATAGCACCATGTAGAGTGGTTATTCGGAATTTCCGAACAACCACTTTTTCATCAAGTTCTCCCTCCTTAAAAATATTAGCTATATGTTCTACTATCGTAGACTTACTCTTATAAAACAAGGAGGCGATTTGATCTTGGTTTAGCCAAACCGTCTTATTCTCCAATCTCACATCAAGCTTCACGCCATCATCAGATTGGTAGATGATCATTTCTCCCAAATCAGTTTGGGGTGCGTCCTCCCATTTATAGCCACAGATGCAAAACACCCTCTGTCTGCACATTGTCTGAATTGCACTTTGGACATTTTATATTATTATTCATCATTGTTTCGTCTTTGTTATTATCTAAGTCAAAAAATGATATTCTTGTATGACTTATGATTAGACATTATTATTTTTCCATTTCCTTTCGCAAATCATCCAATACTTTACCTTTATATGAAAAGAACTTTGCACCTTGGTAAGCTCCAGAAGAATTTTGCTTTTCTAATGGAAGAAATGTCCCAACAAATGGAGATAGCTTATAAATGCGACCTTCATACTCTATCGTATTGTCACTTGCCACCTTCACATCAACCCCAGTTGGAACAAAAGTAACCATCTCTCCTATTTTGATACCAACCATACTAAACTTGAAACGCGGTCTTTTGTGCTCTTTCTCAGACTTGTTTTGTAATTGTGAGGCAAGAGAAGATACTTTTGGCTTATTGTCTTCATATTCCGTAACCACGGCATCATCTATCGTCTGGGCTATATCCTTGAATATATCCAAAGCGATTTGAGGTGCAACATTGAAGAACTCACGATTCTGACGGATTCGCAAATCCGTCAAACGGTCGATGGTTTTATGAACCAACTTCTCCACTTCATTATACTTCACCGTTTTCATTGTGGCAAAGATTTCGAAAGGCAAAGGCACAGCCGTGTTGTCCAACTCTTTCGAGCGGACATCCACTGGGCGTGAACTCTTGCCGATCTTTACCCAATCCTCCCGAAAGCTCGGATTGGTAAGGATATAAACATAACCTATTTCGTCTTTATTCATTGTGCTTTGTTACTTTAAATATTTGTCCAAGATGGCTTGCTTGCGAGAGGAAGCATTTGCTATTTGCTGCTTGAGGCTCTCAATATCTTTCATTAGCCCTTTGTATTTTTCAGCAATCAGCATTTGCTTATCCATTGAAGGAACAGGAATTTCCAAATCTTCATAGAACGAGATTGGCACACGTCTATGCCCACTCGAACCTGTCATAACCTCTGCTGCCTTTGAACGAATTTCTTTTCTATTCAAGTATGCAAAGAGATAGACGTTATTAATAAGTTTAGCATTTGCTCTAAATACATGGAACTCAGAGCTACCAAATCCTATACCATTCTTCAATCCTGTAGCCAATGCACATTTTCCATTCTCCATGCAAGGAGTTATCTTAGCTATAATAATATCTCCTTCTGCGAAATAAGTATAACTACTCTTTCTTACGTCAGCCAAAGGTTTGTCAACCGTCTGCTCGATATACCCATCATTACTTACAGAAGACATTTCCACAAATGATACCAACATTGACTTTTCCAATGAATTAACATCAGATTTGGATGGATTAATTGCAGAACAGAGTTTCTGAATTTTCTGAGCATCACCCTCCACCTCTAACATCATTTTCGATATAGTAACTTCTATATTTCTAATCTGTTCATTGTCTTCGGCAACTGCTTTATCTATCTTCTCACACTCTTCCACAATTTTCTTCTGCACATCCATTGGTGGCAAAGGAACTCTTAGCTTCTTTACATATTTAAAATGACGTTCATATTTCCCACTATTTTCTATTTCTATAGAAGATAAGAAATAATACAAATATTTATTCAAGCAACCTTTTTCTTCTGAAGTTTTGATCAACTGAGTGCCATCAGCGCCTCTAAAAAACGGAAAATCTACATACTTTAAAGTACAGCTATGATCCCCAAATAGAATTAAAGGAACATCAGTTATTGGATTGTCTTGATTTGTATATCCAGATATGATCTTATCTGTTTCTTGCGTCAATACAGGCCATTGTCCTTCCTCCAATAATTGTTCATTCGCAATTTTAGATATTGAGCCCTTAATAGGCAACAAAATATCCTCCATAAGAGAAGAATTCCAACGATATTCAATTTGCTTCTTTCTCAAAGAAGTCTTGAACTCTTTAGTAAAAGCTGTTCTTGTGAAGTCCAACATATCCACCAAACGCCCTTTTGTTACATAAGTCTCCAAGTTCTTTGGTATAACGACTTCTTCTCCCATAAAGTTTTTGCGAATCAAAGTATTAATCTTATCATCGTCAAAAAGATTGGCAGGATTAAACAGAGGAGTCTGCACACCATCTATACCGCGAATTTGACTCATGGTATCATCGTCCTCTCCATCTTCGTCATCGCTTGACTTTGCCTTACCGATATTCAGATACTGAATGCCCTCATTGCCTTTACTGTCACTCCAGCCATACCCCAAGAACTTCTTGACATCTGATGTAGAAGTTGGAGACTTGATCAATAGCACAGGTTGAGACACAGCATAAGCCAAAACAAAGTAATATACTTTCTCTTTTTCTATGGCTGTAACAAAATTCAAGAAAGCCTTTTCCTTGATTTGGTTTTGCTCCACCAAAGGCAATTGCTTGTATGTTCTTGTATTGGCACGAGAAAGATATTTATTTCTGATAGTCTTAGCCTCATCACAAACATCCTTCATGGCATTACGCTGATTGCCAAAGAAAGAAGCATAGTAAGCCTGGACGGTCTCTGTATTCAAGAAACCATCATCAATCTTTCCACCAACAAATGTTTTATAGTCCTCTAATTGATAACCACAATGATTGCAATAAAGTCCCAACAAATGTTCATCTTGGTAAACCGCATTGGTTTCATCACGCTGAGCAAACCAACTATTCACCCTATTTTTATAGTGTTCGGCATCTGGCGTATTTGTTTCCTTACGACGCAAGAACATGGTAACAGTATTTGTTCCTGTTTGTCCAAAGGTTCCACTTCCAAACTCTGCCAAAGCCACAATGTCGAAGCACTTCAAGATAATCTCACGAGCATGAGCATGGATTCCATTTCTATTCAATACAGACACAGGCAAGATGATTCCTGCCACGCCACCACTTTTCAACAGTTGCGCAGCACGCTCTATAAAGAATGCTTCAATAGCATTGCATTTATCCGTATTCAAGTCATCGTTATATAAAGTATAGCATTTGCGTTGCTCCTCTGTCAAGGTATCCAAAAAGCCAGAAACAGAATATGGTGGATTAGCTACCAAGACCTCGTATTGTCCATCCTTTACATCAGCATGTTTAACCAAAGCATCAGCATAGACTATCTTAATGTCATCTTGCCCATACATAAATGCAGAAACCTTAGACACTTTCGACAAACGATATTCTTTTTCAATACCCGTAATTCGAGAGTAATATTCTTTAAGAGGAATATCCTTGCGATACTTCTCTACGAACTCTTTAATTCTCACAGCATACTCCGTCAAGAAATGTCCAGCACCACAGGCATAATCTATTGCCCATGGTATAGTTTCATTATCTCGTACAATATGTTCCAACGGCAAAGAAGAAACAAGGAAACGAACAATAGGCATTGGTGTGAAGAATTGTCCCTCACTCTGTTTGATACCTCTGTTCAAGAAACCTTCAAACAAATCACCCAAGAATTGATTTTGATTAACTTGATCTGTCTTCAATCTAATGTCTTGCAACATCTTCACCATTTTCCTCAAAACTACAGCATTCTGACGGAAAAGCTTCTCATTATGTACACTGATAAATGAGAAATCATTATCAGAGAAGAACTTCAAGGCACGGAAATACTCCATAATGGTCTTCTTTGTTGCATCTGGGTCGTTCTTAAATCTTCTAAAGGCCCAATCTATCTGGCTATTTTCTATATAAGTAACCTTTTCACTCAAAAAAAGTTCCATTCCATCCCGATACAATCTCTGCAAACGGTCCTGCAACTGGAAATCATCATCATACGCAGTACCTTTCCAATAGAAATGCAAATCTTCAGGGTTATTGGTTTCATCCACGACTTTTGCCAAGAACAAATTGACCAACTTATCGAATGCATTTTCACGACCGCTCACATTATGCTGACGCAATATAAGGGCAAACTCATGATACTTCTTTTGAATCTCCTCATTATTCACCTCAACTAAGTCAGCAACAGTATATTTGTTCTTGCCAATCTCGTATGGTCTAATATCATCCTCAAACAAGCCCTTTGTATCATAGTCGCAACAATAAGTATCTCTCCAAACACGATAACGCTGCTTGTCGTTCTTATTCTGATAGCTCCGTGCATTCTTATCTGATTCCAACAAATCCTGGTTGTCTTGCACATTGATCAATTTATATTCAGGCAGGACTTTTCCATCAACAATGTCAGACGTATAAAGGCACAAGAATTTTGTAGCAGGCTCTTGCTGGAAATAAGAAAACAACTGAGCACCATCATCCAATGTATCATTCCATGCTTCGCCAAACTTAGCGCCGGTTGTTTTGCATTCGATGATAAGCAAAGAATTCTTATCGTCATCATTACCATCAAAAACATTATCAGTGTATGTACGAACCCAAATGTCGGCATATCCACCTTTTGTACCATGCCCTAATTTCCAATGAGGCTCCAACTCTATATGATTAGCTTGGTAACCTTTAGACAAAAGACGGTCAACACATTCTAATACCACAAGGTTTTCATCTTCGCTAAAATTGGAAGTGTTAGTACGATTAACCGTAATACCGCTATTATATATATAAGCTCTTTCTCTACATCAACCTGTAAGGGATGCAGAGCTGTCTTATATTTTTTTGTATATATATTACCATCTTGGCGAAACCCAAGTAGGTTTAACAATTCTATTATTTGTTTTTTTACCATTTGTTGACCTACTTTTTAATCCTTTGCTATAATTATACGAATGCCCTTTAGTCTGAGTATATCCGAAATTTACTGCCAATTTACAATAAATTTCGGATAAATCAGCAAAGCTTACTAAGAAAATGAAAAAATTAAATAAAAGGATCGAGCAATGCCATCAAGTCAGCCTTCGACATCGCACCACTCTCCCGATACAGCACCTCGCCATTGCGGAAGAGCATCAAGGTTGGCACAGAGCGAATGCCATACTGTGCCGCCACATCATTGTGAGCATCTACATCTACCTTGATGATGCGAAGCTTGTCGCCCACCGTCTTCTTCAAGTCTTCCAACACAGGGTGCATCATCTTGCAAGGTTGGCACCATGTAGCAAAGAAATCAACCAATACCAGTTGATTGCCAGATATTACATCATTGAATGTTTCCATAAATTACCTTTTTTATAATATTTCACTTCTCTCTCAACATCCATTCCCACGTAGGGAGAACATGAACCTGCTTGCCATCTATCTCAAGTTCTTCCTTCTCCTCCATCGTAAGAATATATCCCTCAGCCAAGCCATAAGCATTCATGGCTTCCATCAGCCCCTCGATTTCTGGCTTGCGAGTTTTCTCATCATTCATGGCTATCGTTACCTGATAAGCCTCCTTGATTTTCATGCCCTCCCTCACCACAAAGTCGCACTCCTTCTTATCGGCATGATAGAAAACATCATGCCCTCGACGCTTTAATTCGACAAACACCATATTCTCCAATTTCACGCCCATATTATCTGTGGCATTGAAGCCCATGCGACTCACGATGGCATTGTCGATGAAGTAAATCTTCTTCGGGTTCAGCATCTGCACCTTTACCGATGGCGAATACTTCATGAGCTGGAATATCATATAGGTTTGCTCGATGTACTCCAAATAATTTTTGACGGTTTCGGAATGACGAATGCCCACTATCTTACCCAGTGAGGTATAGGAAATGCGCTTCGTGGCATTGCTGGCGAGATAAAAGATGAGTTCCTGCATCTCCTTATCATTGGTCAACCCATTACGAGCCATCACATCACGGAAGATGATGCTATCGTAGAGAGACGAGAGGTAACGAGTGGATGACGACTGGAGATACTTAGGAAATCCACCTTTCTCCAAATACTCCTTGAAATGCCCCAAGAGAATGGCACGCTTGCTGGTTAGATAAAAGTCCTTGGCTTCCAGCTGCACCTTTGCCAACTGCAAGTATTCTTGAAAGGAAAAAGGGAAAATCTCCACTGCGATATAACGCCCCGTGAGATGAGTGCCAAGCTCTCTACTCAGCATTCGGGCATTTGATCCAGTTACAATCACCTTATTGCCTTCGTTGTAGAGACGGCGCACAAAGGTCTCCCAGCCCTTCACATTCTGTATCTCATCAAAATAATAGGTATGCTGCTCACCAAAGAGTTCGAAGAAACATTCTTGCAATGTTTGGAAATCTGCCACAGTAAAGTTGACCAGTCGCTCATCATCAAAATTGAAAAAGAAGTCTTGCTCCGGCAATTTACTGCGCATTTGCTGGAGCAAAACAGACTTTCCACAACGTCTTATACCAGTAATAATTAGTATCTCCGTTGTGGTAAGCCACTCTTCCTCTATGTCTCTCGGCACAGTATCTTGTACTATATTCTTGCAGTATTCCTGCTGCTCAAATATAAGTTGCTTTAATAACTCTTTCATGTTCAAACATTTAATCGTCTGCAAAGATACGATATTTTATGATAAATACCAAGAAAATCCTCATTTTTATTCATTCTGAACGAGCAATTTCTATTATTTTTACTCATTCAGAATGAGTAGTTCAAAGCAAAACCACTCATTCAGAATGAGCATTTCTTGAAATTGGCAAGGGTTAGATGGATGATAACAATGCCACAACTTATATGATGCAAGGAAGCAACCATAACGATGCAAGGAATCCTTTCTTACGATTGCGTGACATTTGTCATGCGATTATACGACACTTATCATACGGTCGGATGGCAAATGCCGTATAATCACATGACATATACCAATGTATAAATAAACCTAATATTTTACACCAAAAGATACAAGTTATCACATTATTACATATATTTGCATCATCTTTCATAGAAGACAAAGAATATAGGAAACAACGAACCATCAAACAACTAGAAATATGGAACTGAAATACGACATTTACATGCTCAACAATGCCCAGGGCACAGGAGAAAAGCGTCAATACGTTCGTATCGTGCAGCATGAACCTATGACCGAGAAGCAACTGCAAGAGAAAATCCAGAGCCGCTGCTCACTCACCAAGGGAGATGTGGCTGCGGTGTTGGCAGAGCTTCATGACATTTTGGTGGAAGAATTCTCCATGGGACGCCGCTTTTATATCCCAGAGATAGGCTACTTCTCCATGTCGGCTAGCCTAGAGATGCCAGAGGAGAATCCAGACAAGAAGATTACGGGCAAGGAAGTACGCATCACCGGCATCAACTTCCGACCAGAAGGTAAGCTAATGGAGGAAGTACAGCGCAACGTCCACTTTGTCCGCTCTCGTTATTCCAACCAATCTACAAAATACTCCGAAGAAAAGATGTTGGAGAAAATCAAGGAGTATCTTCAAAAGAATCGCTACATCACCACACGTATCATGCGCATCCACTTCGGCTTGACTCCTTACATGGCACAGAAGTGGCTCAACCATTTCTGCGAAAAGGGTATCATGGTAAAGGAAGGCACCCAGCATGCTCCCATCTATTTCTTGAAGTGAAGGGAGGAAGAAATTCTATATTTCAATTTAATCATCATTATTATGACAAAGGAAGAGCTGATAGACAGAATCAACGACATCGAATGGGAGGACTTCGAGGCTAAGGAGGCCAAGAGCGAACTCCCTAAGAATATATGGGAAACCGTAAGTGCATTCGCCAACACTTCCGGCGGATGGATAGTGCTTGGAATAAAGCAGAATGGCAAGAAGTTTGAAATATCAGGAGTTGACAATGCAGAGAAGTTGGAACAAGACTTTCAGGGCACCTTGCGCTCCCAAAAGTTCAATGAAGCTGTTGATGCAAAGAGCATGCTTTATCATATAGATGGACACAGGTTTTTCTGGATGGATTTGGTGGAGATTCCTGGCAGAAGCGTGAGAGAAGCACGAACTCGCTATACCTATCGCATCCCAGAGCAAGAGAACCTTTGGGAGTATTTTCAGATTATGATTAGGAGACTGCGCCTCATCGTGGATACTCCATTCATGATGAACGACGAGGGATTCAATGTGGAAGACCGCTCGCAATTCAAGATTCTGAGAGAGGCATTGGTCAATATGCTCTCCCACTTCGACCCTTTCAGCACCATTCACTCCTGCATCCATATCTACACCGACAGAGTCGAGTTCTTCAATGCAGGTGGCTATCCTGTGCCTATATCCCAACTGGGCAACCATCTCTATTCTAATCCTCGCAACCCGATTATCGCCAAGATATTCAGACTCGTAAATCTATCAGAAACTATCGGTTATGGTTTCGACATGATGAATGAGTGGAAAGAAATCACAGGCAATGACGTAACTTTCGAGAGTGATATTTGTACCAGCACTGTCACTTTTTGGCTGGATAGTGACAGAGCTAGTGACAGAGCAGAAGATGATACATATATCGATGCCACAGACAAAGTTGTATCCATTCTTAGATTCTGCAAAGAAGCAAAATTTAGAAAAGAAATATTTGAACTACTAGGTGTTACTTACCAATTCAAGAACTTCAAAGCATTCATCGAGCCACTGCTCCAACATGATTATCTGGAACTTACGGTTTCAGACAAGCCGACAAGCCCTAAACAGCAATACAGAACAACCAAAAAGGGACTTTTGTTCTTGGAGACTGTATAAACAGTAACAGAGCTGGTAACAGAGCTGGTAACAGAGCTGGTAACAGAGCTAGTAACTATGTCGGTAACTATGTCACAAAAAATATAATATACAATGAGCAACTTAACATTATCAATAACAACCATCGGTGATTTACTTCTTCGCCAGAAGATAACGAATGGTGATAAGCCCATAGAAGATGTTAGCCTCAACATCCCTATCTATCAGCGACCATATAAATGGACAGCACGCAATGCCATCCAATTGCTTGATGACATCATCGAAGCGATGAATAGCAACAAAGAAAAGTATAGAGTAGGCACTCTCATCTTGCACCAGCAAAAAGGAGACCGTTATGACATTGTAGATGGGCAGCAACGTACCATCACATTCTCTCTGTTATTAACTGCATTAGGCGAAAAGAATATCAGTTTCTTACAGCAGTCAGTTTACAACAATGAGCATAACAGTCGTAATATTCCAAACAATTATCAGGCTTTGTGTCGCCGCATAGGTAAGAAGTCTGAAGATAAAAATGATGAGCACGAGAAGGAAAAAGAAAGATTGAAAGGGTATATTGAAAATAATTGCGAACTGATTGTTGTAATTACAAAAGATATATCAGAAGCTTTCCAATTCTTCGATTCTCAAAATGCTCGTGGCAAGGCTCTCTATCCTCACGACTTGTTGAAGGCATATCATCTACGAGAGATGGCAGGTGTAAGCGAAGAAGAAACAGAAAAAATTGTCAAAGGATGGGAACAAGTCTCCCAAAGCAACTTGGCTAATCTTTTTGGCAACTATCTCTATCGCATCAAGGAATGGGTAAATGGTAACAAAGCTAATGTACTCAATGAACATAACATTCAAATGTTCAAGGGCATTACTCGTTATGCCAAAACTCCTTATGCCCAGTTCTTCAAGGCAGCATATTGCTATGCCGACATGGTAAATTCATCTGCAATGCCATTTGTATCAGGCATACGTAACATCAACGCTTTCCAATTGAATACACCAATCATTGCAGGTAAGCCTTTTTTCGAATATACCAAACATTACTATAACATCTTGAAAGATATTCAAGACAATAGTAAGTACGAAGGTTTTTACATCAACGACAATGAGATTGTAAAGACTCTCGATAAATATTTCAAGCGAGGAACGGGGAATGGCATAGCACGTTTGCTGTTTGACACATCAGTTTTGCTTTACGTAGATCGGTTCTGCCCTGAAACTTACCCATCCAAGGAAGATTTGGCACAATTTGAACAATTCGTAGTCTATGCCTTCATTTGGGCTTACTCTCTGAGAGCACAATATAGAAATTTGGGCTGGTTGTCTGCGCAGAATTACATTATGGGCGAAAGCAACAAATTTGGTATCATCAATGGCTTTAACATGTACCAATTAATTGCTCGACAAGATTCCCCAACATCCCTTCTCAGTGCCCTTGCCGACAAATTATGTTCTCTATCAATCGGAGACATATATGACGGTAGAGTACTTGAAAGCAGCAGTACTAGCAAAAATATAGATGCCAAAGATGAGAATGAAATTTCTTGCAATTACCTCTATTTCTTCAAGGAAAATGGATTTTATAAATAATGACAAGCATGAAAGATTTATCACATATTCTGAAAGAATGTTCTGTAAAAGACATCTATTATGTCAATAGTGGAACAGTTACCTACTACAAAATTCCCATCTATCAGCGTAATTACGCCTGGGAACGAGATGAGATTTCTGCATTAATAAAGGATATCTATGACTCCATGGTCATAGACAAGCCTATATACTATATCGGAACACTTGTAACCTTTAAACGTGACGAGAATGTATTCGAGGTTATAGACGGACAACAACGTCTTACTACAATATACATTATCCTCACTGCTATGGGCGAGAAGGTTACCAACAAACTTGCATATTCCTCACGCAAAGCTTCTACTCAAACCATAGAAGTCATGTCTAAGTTTGAGAAAAATAAGGAAGTAAAAGATTCTGATTTTGGGGAGGAATATGACCTTGGCATAAAGAATGGCTATAACTTTGCCAAAGAAGCACTAAAGGAAATAGTAGGTGAAAATCAAGTTGATATGGACAAATTCAAGGAGTATTTTTTGAACCATGTGCATATCATACATTATCGTGTGCCTAAGGATGTTGAGTTGAATCATTATTTTGAAGTAATGAACTCTCGTGGCGAGCAACTTGAAAAGCATGAAATTGTAAAAGCCAAATTGAGTAATCAACTGAAGAATGACAATAAAGCGATGGAAAAGTTCTGCAAAATTTGGGAGGCTTGTAGCGATATGAGTTTCTATATCCAACAAAAGTTACCTAACATGACTGAGATATTCGGTAAAGATATGAGCAACTTCAAGTTGGAGAGATTTGACGATTTTCCTATTGCGCCACAACAATTAGACAACTCCTTTGGGATGAAGACAATAGAAAAACTACTCGATATTCCTGTAAAAAAGGAAAAGGAGGTGAGCGAAATTGACTATAACGATTCGTTCCAACCAATCATTGATTTTCCAAATTTTCTGTTGATTGTTCTCAAAATTACAAGAATGCAAGAGAAAGATTTTAATCCATCAGACTTCACACTCGATGACAAGGAACTTATCAATGAGTTTGACAAAGTCAAGCTCACTCCAGAATTTGTCAAGCAGTTTGCCTATAACCTGCTATTGGCAAAATATTATCTCGACAACTACATGGTGCACCACATAAATGGTGAAGATAAAGCCATTGAGAATCCTTGGAAACTACAATATTACTGCAAGAAGGGCAAGTCTGCCTACATGGCAGATTTGATTGACAATGACAAGTCTAAACAAAGAGAGTTGGTTCATCTTTTATCTATGTTTGAGGTGGCATTTACAGCCAAGCAACGCAAGAACTATCTCTTCTACTGCTTGTTGCACCTATTCCAGGACTGGAATGAAGATAACTATTTGAAGTTCGTGAGAAATTTAGCAGACAAGTACTTCTTCGATGTATATTTGGATGCAAACAAACTGAATGAAAGAAACCAGCCAAAGCCAAATAGTTTCGATGAAACCATCATTCGAAATGGCAAACAGAGTGTTGAATTGGAAAATGTGGATCGTCCCTTCGATGATGTCTATCCCAAAGGTTCAAGCAATATACCTCTCTTTGTATTCAACTATACCGACTATAGATTGTGGAAGAAATACGCAGAAGAATTGCGAGGAAACAGAGCCAAGAAAGGTTCAAAAGCTAGAATTGAATTCTTTACCGCCTTGGGATGCAGCGACTTTGGCCTTGATACATTTGACAATTTCTATTTCTCTCGAACTCGCAAAAGCCTTGAGCATTACTATCCTCAGGCAAAAGCTGGAGAAGATAAGCCTATCACATCAGAAGAGATAAACTGCTTTGGCAATTTTGCCATGATTGGTTCCGATGCCAATAGTTCTGGCTCCAACTGGAATCCTATAGATAAGAAGAATCGTTATTTTGATTCCAAATCAAATCAAGTAAGCGTGGCTTCCTTGAAATTTAGAATCATGCTACAGATGTGTCAAGACAATTATGATGAAGGCATTAAAAATGGTATCAAGCGTGAATTTGGATACGAGTGGAATGCTGAAGATATGCAAAAGCATCAGGAAAAGATGCTATGCATCATCATGCAACCAACGCACTAGAATTACGCAATTTAAATAGGAAGGAAATATGAAACATTCATTAAATAGAGAAGAACTTATTGAGCAGCTAAAGGAATTGGCTGCTCAAGAACTGACAACGTATCTTGCAAATCACATAGGAGCCATGTGCTATGCACCTTCGATGATAGATAGTTTCTCCGCTACATGTCAACATTGCCATCGCCCATTGGTCTATCAGGCTTTCCGTAACGATGAAGAAAAGCTTAATTCTATCATCAGTGAGATAAAAGATTTGGGATATGATGTTACATTTGAAATTATATGTGGTTCATGCGCCCTAAAGGCGAAGGAAGAGGCAGATTTTTTCGATTTACCGTTAACCTCCGAGGATGACATCTACGAAGAAGGAACATATCATTTGTTCTGTTTCAAGGCAAAAAGCGATAAAGACTATCATCAAGCTATAACCGACATAGAGTCATTTGATGACTACCAAGCCGTATTGGCTTTTTTGAAAGGGGATGCCTACTTTAAAGACTGTTATGACCGCTACCATAGCATCATGGATGAACAAGACCCTATCAAGAGAATGACGGGAATAGAAATAAACGAAAATGATAGCAATGAAGAATAGCATACCCATACTTCCGAAGTCAGTCGCTTTGGAACTGACATATAGGTGCAATCACCATTGCTTGTTTTGCTCATGCCCTTGGTATGCGCCTATCTCTTCGTATCCATTTGGGAAAGAGCTATCTACCACACAATGGAAATGGGTAATAGAAAAACTATACGACTATGGAGTAAAGACATTTTCTTTGTCTGGCGGAGAAGCATTGCTAAGAGAAGACCTTCATGAAATCATAAGGCACATCAGAACAATTGGTAATCAGAGGAAAATAGATTATCCCATCATACTCATCTCCAATGGAAGACTCATGAATGAAGAACATCTCAAATTCTTCAAGGAAATGAATGTTCATCTTAGCATGAGCCTTCCTGGCTACCAATCATTTGAAGAGCATACAGGAGTTGCTAATGCAGATTATGTGTTAGAATACTTTTCGAAAGCCAAAGAAATCGGCTTAGAATGCACAGCAAACATTACCGTTACAAAAAAGAACTATTATGAGCTATTTGAGACCATATCGCTTGCCCTCATCAATGGAGCTACAGAAATTCTTCTCAACCGTTTTCTGCCTGGTGGACGTGGTTTGAAATATATGAATGAACTTTGCCTTTCCACAGAGCAAATCAACGGAATGCTTGATACTGCAGAAGAAGTACTAACACTAGCTAATCGCTATGGAAATGTGGGTACAGAAATACCAAAGTGCATCATAGCTTCTGCTAATTCATACAAAAGAATACATGTAGGGTATCTATGCGCTGCGGCAAAAGGATCCTTCGTTATTGATCCAGCAGGACAAATAAGAACCTGCAATCATTCTCCTCACATCGTAGGAAATGTATGCGAAGAACCTTGGATTAAGGATACAGATTATTGGAACAAATTTACATCCCGCTCTTATCAACCTACCTTCTGCAATGATTGTTCAACTAACCAGCATTGTGATTGTGGATGTAGAGAAGTAACCGATATTTTAGGACTTGGTATCAATGGAATTGAACCCAACTTAACTCTCAAGAAACAATAGTTTCTCTATAAAAGTGCCGATAGTGGTGCCAAAAGTGCTTTAAAAAACGACTTTTGGCACCACTATCAGCACTTTTTCCATTGATTTCATCCAATCAATTGGACAAAAAGAGAGTCAACCTCTCTGATACTGACAATGGAATCATGAAATAAAAGGGGAAAGTGCCAAATCACTTTCCCTCTTTCTCCTCCATCCATTCTTCCAACACCTTGCAATATTCATCGTTTTGCTCGACAAATGGCATGTGGCGGGCTCCTACGAAGAGATGCCACTTGGAATCTTGGATACCATCATAAAGTGTCTTTGCTACCAAAGGAGTGCAGAGATCGTTGGTGCCACTCATCACCAAGCATGGCACTTGTATCTCGCCAAGGCGGTCGGTGTAATCATAATCATGAAGCGTGCCAGTCGGGGTGTATTCATTTGGTCCCCAACCATGGAGATAAGCCTCAGCACCAGCACGCTTCTTCCGGCGAAGACACTCTGGACTATCCTCCGTCACCTCACCGGCACAATGCAGGAGCATGAAGTGTTCATTCGCCTTGGCATACGCCTCGCTCGAAAAGTCATCCTTCGCCTCAGCCTCAGCGATGGCACGCTGGTCTTCCTCCGACATAAACTTAATCATGCGATGTTGCTCACTTGCCCAAAGCTTGCTGCTCGAAAGAGTGCTGCTGAGGATGGCAGACTTCACGCCCTTTGCTTGCTTCTCTATCAGATAGATGATGGCGAGCATGCCACCCCACGACTGTCCCAAGAGATGAAAATGGTCGATGTGGAGATAGTCGATGAGCACACAGAGTTCGTTGAGCCAAGTCTCAGGAGTCCAGAGTTCGGGATATCCCTCCACAAATGAGTTGCCACAGCCCAACTGGTCGTACATGATGACAGCTCTACCTGATTCCGCTACCCTATCCAATAGCTCGAAATAGTTGTGGGTACTGCCTGGTCCACCATGCAAGAGGATGATAGGGCTCTTGCCCTCCTCTGTTTTACCTACGATACGATAATATGTTTGATAGCCCATGAAGGGCATATATCCTTCCTTGATTTCCATTGTCTTCAAATGTTTTTATTGTTACCTAAACTGTGTTATCTAATTTTGCTGCTCCTAATTATATAGTCCCTCATTTTCCTTACGCAAGAACTCTGTCATTCGTTCCTTTGAAGGCACATTGAGTTGATACTTGGAGATAAACACACTCTCATCCAAATCAAGCAAAGAATACTCTGCCATTTCCTGTCCTACTTCCGAGCAAAGGAGAATACCGATTGGTGGGTTATCATCTGGCAGCATGATATTCTTTCGATAGTAAGCAAGATACAGGTGGAGTTGGGCGGCATCGGCATAGTTCAAACGATTCGCTTTCAATTCGATGATGACATGGCGTTTCAATATCCTATGATAGAAGACAAGGTCTGCCTTGAAATAGCGGTCGTCAATCAACATTTTCTTCTGACGCTCCTCAAAACAGAAGCCCATACCAAGCTCCAAGATAAAGTCTTGAAGATGGGTGATGAGGGCTGTCTCCAAGTCAGACTCTTCCACTACATCCTTGGCTTGTAAACCCAAAAATTCAAAGGTAAATGGCGACTTGATGTCAAGGGCGAGCGTATCTGTCTCAGCCTTGCCTTCCACCAACTTCGCCAACGCTTCAGGCTTTTGACTCCATCCACTGCGGAAATAATAGTTGGAATCAATCTGGCGTTGCAATTCTCTAACACTCCAAGTGCCACGAATTGCCATCGTCTCGTAGAAAGCACGCTCCAGAGGGTCAGTAATAGAAAGCAATAGCGACAGATGCGAAAAGGACATTTTATTGAATAACAATTCAGGCTTTGTCTGTATTTCTTTATCAACCAACGTCGCTATTGGCAATTTGGCAGACACCGTCTGCATTTTTCCTACATTCTGACTAACAGACAGTTGGAATTGTGCAGACACTGTCTGCACAATTGACGGCAAAGACAAAACAAAATGCTTAATTTGGTCATTCAACGCAGGATAGGTCAAATAAAACTTTCGATAAATATTTAGGCTTCTATAGCTGAAAGTCTTCTTGTCTTTCAACTTCTCTGCCAACTTCTTCAAAAGTTGCTCACCATACTTAGCTCTATCAGCTCCCTTCTGCTCATACTCCACAATATAATAGCCCGTCAACCAAGCCTTGGCTGTGACGTGGCGATTAATCACTAAGCGAGCATTGTTCTGCAATACATCTTGCGTTTGCTGAATATGGGCTACAAGACCATCGAAGTCATTGTTTTGCGACATTTGGGTTTCATTATTCTTCATATTCGGTGGAGTTTTGGAAAGACATGTATATCACATTTATCATGTGCATATATTATAATGTGCAAAAATATAAAAAATATGGCAATTAAACAAATATATCTTGCTTATTTTATCAAAAGAACTTAAATAATTTGGCTGTTTCTAGCTAATGCAATATCTTTGCATTCTAAATAATAATGAAACCAAATAAAAATAGAATATATGTTTAGTGGAATCGTAGAAGAAATGGCTACCGTAGTAGCTATCAAGCATGATAAGGAGAACATCGACTTTACGTTGAAGTGCTCTTTCGTTGATGAACTCGGTATCGACCAAAGTGTGGCTCATAATGGTGTGTGCCTCACCGTAGTGGAAATAAAAGATGGCACGTATACCGTTACTGCCATGAAGGAAACCCTGGACCGCAGTAATCTGGGTCTGCTCAAGGTGGGCGACAAGGTGAACGTAGAGCGCTCTATGGTGATGAACGGCCGTCTGGATGGTCATATCGTACAGGGACACGTGGACGAGACTGCCAAATGTATCGCAATGAAAGACGCTGATGGCTCTACTTATTTTACTTTCGAATATAAGCTCAATAAGGAAATGGCAAGAAAAGGCTATTTCACGGTCGACAAAGGCAGCGTGACCGTGAACGGCGTTTCGCTCACCGTCTGCGAGCCTACCGACAACACCTTCACCGTTGCCATCATTCCTTATACACGAGAGAACACCAACTTCTGCAACATCGAAGTGGGAACCGTGGTGAACATCGAATTCGATATTCTCGGCAAATATATTGCAAGACTGAAAAGCTTCGAATAAGAGGGTGTAGCAGATTTTAGGCACGGATTACACGGAGATTTTAGACGATAATGCAAAAAGCGCATTTATAATTTAAAGGAAAATCCGTGTAATCCGTGCCTAATCTATACACAGGGCAGATGGTTCAACCGCCCTCGCTACTTTCTTCTAATCGTCAAATCAATAGTCTCCGGATGCTTTTCGGCAAATGCCTTCACATCATCAACAACCAGTACCAGATAGCCTCCGCCACCAGCTCCCGGCATCTTCCATGCATGAACCTCAGGAAGGACGGAATACTCATCTATGAAGCCCTGAACGCAACCCTGAATCATGGCTGGGAACATGGCTACCTGAGCATCAAACGACGCCTTGAAGGCAGAGGCAAAGGCTGAGAAATCCTTCCGGAGAATGGCATTCCAACAGTCATCGGCAGCCTTGGCAAGATTCTTCACCTTTGGCTCGGTAATGTCCTTGCCTTCTACCACGGAACAGCCCGGACAGCGTGGCTCCATCGGAATCATGCAGACATGACTCTCCACCCAGGTGAGAACGTCCTCGTCAAGACAGGTCTCGAACTTATCCGGCCAGAAACGGTTGTCATAATAATGACGCACCAGTCCAGGCATACAGATCCCTATGGAATCCTGTGCCCCGCTCACAATGCCATCGTTGCGCTCAGGATCGTTCTCGAAACAGAACACCAGCTTGGCAAGAATCTCCGGATTCATATCAGGCAACTTCACCGGCCAGATCTTCTTGATCATGTTGCGGGTAGAAGTGGAAAGACCACAACGCTCACGCACCTCGAAGGTAGGAATCAGCGACATGGTTATCGCCCAGCCCGGAGCATGGCAGCTGACGTAAGGCTGGTCTATCCAGGTACCTGCCAAATCAAGACGGGTAGGAAGCTGGCAGGTGGAATCCTTGATGTCGGTGCTGGAACGTGCCTTCAGGCCCTCGGCAGGCGTGCGCTGCAACACAACATACTCAATGCCTCGCTCCTCGCAGAACCTGCGCTTGGTTTCGCTGCTGCCGTCTGCATTCACCACGAAGATGTCAGGCTTCACAAAATCCACCGTCGGAATAAAATCCATAATGCCATCACCCTGGTTGATAAAGGCATCCTTTACATATTTAATAGACTTCACCATGAAAAGGCGCTCCTGCTCGGGATAGAACGTCTTATGATGCTTGTAGCCGAGAATCGTCTGGTCGGAACCTATACCTACGTATAAGTCGCCATACTGAGACGCCTGGCGGAAAAACTCAACGTGACCGCTATGCAGCAAGTCATAGCAACCACTTACAAAAACTTTCTTCATTATTATTTAAGCTACTTTTCTTAGATTTATTCTTTTTGTTTCCAAGACTTCTGTCCCTCAGTTTCCAAGACATGAATCTTTTGCCTACAAAACTACAACTTTTCTTTCATTCTTCCAAGAAAAACCTGCACAAATATTCCATTTTGCGCACAAACCATCCTATTTTGTGCATTTTTCTAACGAAATATTTGGGTAACACGCAAAAAAGTGTTACTTTTGCGGCTGTGTTTTGACCCAATATGGACATTTGAAAGTCCTGTTTCGGACAGATTACCGTCTGACTATGAACTCGAAAACAGACATCTTGAGAATCAAGCACTAACAAACTTAGGAAAAATTTAACAATAACCATTAATTGATATGAGTTTAAAAATCGTAGTACTTGCCAAGCAAGTACCTGACACAAGAAATGTGGGTAAGGATGCGATGACAGCTGAAGGCACCGTAAACCGTGCTGCCCTTCCTGCTATCTTCAATCCTGAAGATTTGAACGCATTGGAGCAGGCTCTCCGCTTGAAGGAGCAGAATCCAGGTTCTACAGTTGGAATTTTGACCATGGGTCCTCCACGTGCTGGAGAAATCATCCGCCAGGGTCTTTATCGTGGTGCAGATACGGGTTGGTTGCTCACCGACCGTCTCTTTGCCGGTGCTGATACATTGGCTACTTCCTATGCCCTTGCTACCGGAATCCAGAAGATTGGTGACGTTGACATCGTGATCGGTGGTCGCCAGGCTATCGATGGTGATACAGCCCAGGTAGGTCCGCAGGTGGCTCAGAAGCTGGGCTTGAACCAGGTTACTTATGCTGAGGAAATCCTCAAGGTAGAGGATGGCAAGGCTACTATACGCCGCCTCATTGATGGTGGTGTGGAGACTGTTGAGGCTCCATTGCCATTGGTTATCACCGTAAACGGAAGTGCTGCTCCATGTCGCCCTTGCAACGTGAAGCTCGTAATGAAATATAAATACGCTACCTGCCCTATGGAGCGCAAGGGTGATGAGCCTTGGGCCAACCTCTATGAAGAGCGCCCTTACTTGACTCTGAACCAGTGGAGTGTTGCCGATGTTGACGGCGACCCTGCACAGTGCGGTTTGAGCGGTTCACCTACCAAGGTGAAGGCCGTGAAGAACATCGTGTTCCAGGCTAAGGAAAGCAAGACCTTGACCAGCAGCGATGAAGACATCGACGGACTGATGAAGGAATTGTTGAACGAAAGTATTATCGGATAATTTTGAAAAGACAATGAACAACGTATTTGTATATTGCGAGGTAGAAGGCACAACCGTTGCCGAAGTATCTCAGGAATTGCTCACCAAGGGTCGTAAGCTCGCTAACCAGCAGGGCGTAGAGCTCCATGCCATCGTAGCTGGTACCGGCATCAAGGGCAAGGTAGAGGATCAGATTCTCCCTTATGGTGTAGATAAATTATTTGTTTTCGATGCTGAGGGATTGTTCCCATATACTTCAGCTCCTCATACAGACATTCTCGTCAACCTCTTCAAGGAGGAGAAGCCTCAGATTGCACTGATGGGTGCTACCGTTATCGGTCGCGACCTCGGTCCTCGTGTTTCTTCTTCATTGACCAGCGGTCTTACCGCCGACTGTACAGAGCTTGAAATCGGTGATTACGACGACAAGAAGAGCGGCAAGCACTACGAGGGTCTGCTCTATCAGATTCGTCCTGCCTTCGGTGGTAACATCGTGGCTACTATCGTAAACCCAGACCACCGTCCACAGATGGCTACAGTCCGCTCTGGTGTGATGCAGAAGAGCATCTACGAGGGTGAGTGCAAGAAGGAAGTAGTTTACCCTGAGGTAAGCAAGTATGTTCCTGCTGAGGACTTCGTAGTAAAGGTACTCGACCACCACGTAGAGGCTGCCAAGCACAACCTGAAGGGTTCTGCCATCGTCGTAGCCGGCGGTTATGGCGTAGGAAGCAAGGAAGGTTTCGACCAGCTCTTCGAATTGGCTCATCTCCTCCATGGTGAGGTAGGTGCTTCCCGTGCTGCAGTAGATGCAGGTTGGGTAGATCACGACCGTCAGATTGGTCAGACTGGTGTTACCGTTCATCCTAAGGTATATATCGCCTGCGGAATCTCTGGTCAGATTCAGCACATCGCCGGTATGCAGGATTCAGGCATCATCATCTCTGTAAACAACGACCCAGATGCTCCAATCAACAAGATTGCCGACTACGTTATCAACGGCAATGTTGAGGATGTGGTTCCTAAGCTCATCAAGTACTACAAGCAGAATTCTAAGTAATCTGCATTACACATTATTTAAATAAGAAAAGCAAAATGGCTAATTACTATAGTGATCACCCTGAGATTGAATTTCATCTCAATCACCCATTGATGAAGCGTGTTGTTGACTTGAAGGAGCGCAACTACGCTGAAAAAGACCAGTTTGAAGATGCTCCTGTCAACTACGAGGATGCTATCGAGAACTACAAGCGATTGCTGGATATTACCGGCGATGTAGCTGCTAACATCATCGAACCAAACTCTGAGGATGTTGACCTCGAAGGTCCACACCTGGAGAACGGCCGCATGATTTATGCCAGCAAGACATTCGAGAACCTCGATGCTACCCGCAAGGCTGGCCTCTGGGGCTTGTCAATGCCTCGTCGTTACGGCGGCTTGAACCTGCCTAACGCCATCTTCTCTATGGCTTCAGAGATTATCGCTGCAGCTGATGCAGGTTTCCAGAACATCTGGTCGCTCCAGAGCTGTATCGATACTCTTTATGAGTTCGGTTCTGAGGAGCAGCGCCAGAAGTACATTCCTCGCATCTGCGCTGGCGAGACCATGAGTATGGACTTGACTGAGCCTGATGCAGGTTCTGACTTGCAGCGCGTGATGCTGAAGGCTACACAGGATGAGGACGGCACATGGCGTCTGAATGGTGTGAAGCGTTTCATCACCAATGGTGACTCAGACATCCACCTGGTTCTGGCTCGTTCAGAGGAAGGCACCAAGGACGGTCGTGGTCTTTCTATGTTCATCTACGACAAGCGTGATGGCGGCGTAACCGTTCGTCACATCGAGCACAAGTTGGGTATTCACGGTTCTCCTACCTGCGAGTTGGTTTACAAGAATGCCAAGGCAGAGCTTTGCGGTAACACCCGTCTCGGTTTGATTAAGTACGTGATGGCTCTGATGAACGGTGCCCGTCTGGGTATTGCAGCTCAGAGTGTGGGTGTTGAGCAGGAGGCTTACAATGAGGGTTTGGCCTATGCCAAGGAGCGTGCTCAGTTTGGTGAGAAAATCATCAACTTCCCAGCCGTTTATGACATGCTTTCAAGAATGAAGGCTAAGTTGGATGCAGGCCGTTCACTCCTCTACTGCTGCGCTCGCTACGTAGATATCTACAAGGCTTTGGAAGACATCGCCCGCGACACTAAGCTCACTCCAGAGGAACGTCAGGAGATGAAGAAATACACCCGCTTGGCTGATGCATTCACACCATTGGCTAAGGGTATGAACTCAGAGTATGCTAACCAGAATGCATACGATGCCATCAGCATCCACGGTGGTTCTGGTTTCATCATGGAGTACAAGTGCCAGCGCCTGTTCCGCGACGCCCGCATCTTCTCTATTTACGAGGGTACCACCCAGCTTCAGGTTGTTGCAGCTATCCGCTACATCACCAACGGTACTTATCTCAGCATCATTAAGGAGATGTTGGAGAGCGAGGTATCATATGACTTGAAGCCATTGAAGGAGCGTGTTGCCAAGCTCGTAGATCTTTACGAGGCAGCCATCAACAAGGTGAAGGAAGCTAACGATCAGGCAATTCACGACTTCCTGGCTCGCCGTCTCTACAACATGACTGGCGACATCGTAATGTCTCTCCTCATCCTCGATGATGCTACCAAGGCACCAGAGATGTTTGCCAAGAGTGCCAACGTATATGTTCGCATGGCAGAGGAGGAAGTTCTCGGCCATTCAGCATACATCCAGAACTTCAAGGCAGAAGACTTGGAGAGCTTCAAGGCATAAGACATTTATAAGATAATAGGAGATAAGTTGTAAAAATATAGTAGCTTATCTCCTATTTTTACATCTATAGTTTTTCAATATACATAAAGTATGAAACAACATATTAATATAATTTCCGCAAGCAGTAGAGATTCTAAAGTTTTACATATTGGTATTGTGTTACAATGCAATGAGCATGATACTTTTGGTATTGTAGTAGGCTATTCTTGCTCAGAAATTCGGGGAAGCACCATGATAAAAATGGGATTTCCGATATTGAGCTATTTTGAAAAAGAACGTGGATTTCAACTAAAGGAAAAGACTTTTGTTGTATACCTAGTAAATAGCAACGATTATGAGCATGCTTTAGAAATAAAGGAATTATCATCATTTAAACTCATCAATGGTTCTCTAGATAATGAAATACAAACTTTCTCTCCATTTATACAAATGGAAAAGGGATTTAAATGCTTATATTATCCAACAAAAAAACAAGAAGCAATAATATATCTTGAGAAAGTACTCACAGCAGAAGAAAATGCTCTTCTTGAGTATTTTTTGGCATTAAAGGAATTTGAAGTTGACAATATACCTTCTCAAAAAGAAAGAGAAGATAAGGTTTTAAAAATTCACACATATGTTCAAAATTTCGAAATAGAAAAAGAATTACAAACTTATAGCGTTACGCAATCCGCTTGGTTTCAGAGCCGCCCAGGAAGAGATGACCATTATTTTATGGAAGAGAAAAGAAGTATAGAATCCACAGATCCATATATAAGATCACTACTCCCTTTGTGCAATGATCAAAATTATTATTCGTGTAATGGACGCAGTTCTGATGAAGTAGATTTCTCGAGAAAAAATGACCAACAAATAAAAGCAGATAAAACAAAAGCTATAAAAATGTACTCAAAAACTAACCATATCAACTTCCTCATTAACGATTACTACGAGCACATTTTTTCTAACAAAGACAAAAAAAACAAAATCTGGGCAGATATTGAAAGCATCTTAGACTATTATCATATAGAGGAATGCTGCGGCAAATATTTCTACAATACCCTTACTATAAAACAGTACAATAATTTAAGACAGAATATTACAACCAAATAGTTTGATATATAATTAACATTTCATTAACGAGGAAGAACAGAAAACCTTATTCTTCCTCGTGAGAGTGTAAACTAAACTGTGTCAAGCTACAATAAAAGTAGTTTAACACAGTTTTTATATTATGGACAACTTAGAAATTGATTACAAGAAAGCAGCTCAGCAGTTGCGTA
>NZ_JBQKLN010000048.1:0-29802 GCF_052116205.1 Prevotella sp. Sow4_E9_plate
TACTGAAAATCAGCGACTTGACCAACTTTTTATAGTTAAGTTTTCATAAGCATTTCTTAATATAAGTTATTGATTTACAGCCGATTAAATATTAATTTAACGCAGTATTGATACAATAACTTTTAAAATATCACGCAAAAATGAACAAATACATTCCTTACAACATTACATGCCCATTGGCATCATGTAGCCGTAGCAACACTTGTGCCCGCTACGCCAACTATCAGAAGGCAAAAGCCGAAGAAGCTTCCTTCATCATTTTGAATACCGATCTTCTCCAGGTAGAGGGAGAAGGCTGTCCTTATCATCTCGTATACGAACATCAGCGCTGGGCTAGAGGTTTCACCCGTCTCTGCGATTCCATCCCATCGGGCAATGCCAGATATCTGAACGTATACACCCCCTTCAGCCAGCGCCGTTTCTACAAGGCAAAGAATGGCGAGTTCCTCCTCGACCCTGAGATGCAGGAAGCTCTCCTGGAGGTTTTCAAGAAGAGAGGTGCCGACATCAGTCTGGGGTTCGACAGCTATGAGGACCAGAATGTGCTGGTAGAGAAGTAAGCGCCGATTATCTGCTAGGTTTTGGCAATTATAATGTAATTTTAGAAAAGTGCACTGAGTTCAGTGCAATTTTCGTTAAAAAGCGCACTGAACTCAGTGCACTTTCGCTATTTATTCGTATATTTGCAGCCAAAGAACAACATAATCGGGCACAAAATGGAACAATTACAAGCAACATTCGACAAATTGCTGAGAGAAACGAGTACTACGTTTCATCGCTATATGTATAATCGCATCAATTGGGATGCTCGTATGATAGGTCTGATGGGACCAAGAGGTGTGGGTAAAACAACTTTGGTGCTTCAACACATCAAAGAACAACTACCAAGAAAAGACTCACTCTATGTACAGGCAGAAGATTTTTATTTTGCCAGTCATAGGCTCACCGAACTGGCGGATTCATTTGCAAAGATGGGCGGAAAGTATCTTTTCATAGATGAAATTCATAAATACAAGGATTGGGCAAGAGAGTTGAAATTGATATACGACTACCATGCCGAACTTCATGTAATGTTTACCGGATCATCTGTTCTCGACATAGCTAAGGGAGCATTTGACCTGAGTCGTCGTGCACTTATGTATGAGATGCAAGGTCTATCATACCGGGAATATCTGGAACTCTTTCATGGAATCCACTTTCCGGTATGTACTTTAGAACAGCTTATGCAACAGGAAGTCAATATACCGACTGGCTTCTTGCCATTAGAACACTTCGCAGACTATCTGCAACGAGGATATTATCCTTTTTCTGATGGCGACATCAGAATGTATATTCAGCAAGTGGTCAATGCAACGATAGAAACCGATATTCCGCAATATGCTGACCTTACTGTTTCAACAGCAAGAAAACTCAAAAGGCTACTTGCCATTATCGCTCAAAGTGCACCATTCAAGCCTAATATGAGTCAGATAGGAGGGCAGCTAGAAGTTTCTAGAAACAATGTTGCCGACCTTTGCGCCTACTTGGAGAAAGCCGGACTTATTGGGCAACTCCGCACTTCAACTGGTGGTATTCAAGGACTAGGAAAGGTAGATAAGATTTATCTGGATAATCCAACGCTTATCTATACTCTTGCAGGAAAGAGTGTTGAGATAGGAACTGTGAGAGAAACTTTCTTTTTCAATCAGACACGCTCATTCATGCCAGTAACAGTATCACCTATATCTGATTTCCTGATAGACGGGAAATATACATTCGAGGTTGGAGGAAAAAAGAAAAAGCAAAATCAGCTGCAGAACATAGAAAATGGATATGTAGTAAAGGACGATATTGAGACTGGTTATGGAAACATTATTCCGTTATGGATGTTTGGCATGCTCTATTAAAATACCACGATTTGGCAAAATAGTGAACTGTTATTCTGCCAAATCTATGTAAAAATACTACGATTTGGCAAAATAACAGAGAAATGATTTGGTTAATCCAATATTAAAAAGCCTTGGCATGAACACACTTCATGTTCTTTTCCAGCTGGGCTGTTGAACTGGCACCTACCAATACGCTGGTAACGCCTTTCTGCTGCAATATCCAGGCTAGCGCCATCTCGGCAAGGGTCTCGCCTCGTTCCCCAGCTTCCTGATTCCATTGCTTCAGCTGCTCCAGCAACTCCGGTGTCAGGGCGCTGTGCTTCAGGAAATGCTCCTTTGCCATACGGCTATCCGATGGGATACCGTTGAGATAGCGGTCGGTGAGGAGACCTTGTGCCAGAGGCGAGAAGGAGATGAATCCGATGCCGTTTTCGTGGCAGTAGTCGAGGGTTCCGTTCTCCTGCGGCGCACGGTCGAGCATGTTGAGTCGGTCCTGGAAGATGAGCAGCGGACAGTCGCGCTCCTTGAGATATTTATCGGCAAACTTCAGGGCTTCCAGTGGCCATCGGCTGATGCCGAGATAGAGCGCCTTGCCCTGCTTCACGATGTCTACCATTGCCTGGAGGGTTTCCTCGAGTGGGGTATTCGGGTCGTAGCGATGACTGTAGAAGAGGTCTACATAGTCCAGATTCATGCGCTTGAGACTCTGGTCGAGACTCGCCATCAGATACTTGCGAGAGCCCCAGTTGCCGTAAGGACCTTCCCACATATCGTATCCTGCCTTGGTAGAGATGAAGAGTTCGTCGCGATAAGACTGGAAATCATCCTTCATCAGTCTGCCCATGGTTTCTTCAGCACTTCCGTATGGAGGACCATAGTTGTTGGCAAGGTCGAAGTGGGTGATTCCGTGGTCGAAGGCATAATGGGTGATGGCACGGCTTCTCTCGTAAGGATCCACTCCTCCGAAGTTGTGCCAGAATCCCAGACTAACCTTAGGCAGCAAGACTCCGCTCTTGCCGCATCTCTTGTAAAGTGCCTCTGCATCGCCATAGCGATTGGCATCGGCTGTGTAGATTCCTTTTAAGTCCATAATTCCTATTTATTTTATGTTTGAATATCTTGTTCAGCAGCAAAGGTATTGCTTTTTTTTAGAAATGGATGGAAAGTGGCTCTTAAAAATGTGTAAAACGGCAAAAAACTCTCTGGGCTTTGCCTGCTCATGGGAAGCCTTCAGCTTCTGTGTTTTCACTAATTCCCTCTAGATTAAATAAGATAATTCAGTATGACGAAGATAGAACCCTTATCCTTGCGCCGAAGACTCGCTTTGGAGATTTGGCGCAAGGGGTATCAGCATATAGTAGAGGAGCATCCGCTGCGCCAGCTCTTCTGGGAATGTACCCTGCGCTGCAACCTGCATTGCCGCCATTGCGGAAGCGATTGCAAGGTAAAAGCAGGAATAACCGATATGCCCCTTCAGGATTTCCTGCGGGTGCTAGATAACATCAGCCAACATACGGATCCTCATCAGGTATTCGTCATCGTAACGGGGGGAGAACCCTTGATGCGTGAGAACATCACCCAATGTGGAGCTGCCATTTACAAGAAGGGCTTTCCATGGGGAATGGTAACCAACGCACTCTATCTTACTCCTCAGAAATTCAATGACTTACTGAATGCAGGACTCCATACCATGACCATCAGCATGGATGGATTGGGCGATGAGCACAACTGGATGCGGGGCAACAAGCATAGTTTCGAGATGGTTTCGCAAGCTATCGACCTTCTGGTTTCGCATCCCGAAATCAAGTTTGATATCCTTACCTGCGTCAATCGCCGCAATTATCCCCATCTTGACGCCATCAGGCAGTTTCTGATAGATAAAGGGGTGAAAAACTGGCGAGTTGTTGCCGTATTTCCTGTAGGCAGAGCTGCTTCAGATCCTGATATGCATCTAGCTGCGGAAGAATACAAAGGCATCCTGGAGTTTATCAAGCAGACCCGAAAAGAGGGTAGGATAGCGTGCAGCTATGGTTGCGAGGGATTCATGGGCAACTTCGAAGGCGATATCCGCAATACTTTCTATGGTTGTCATGCAGGCGTAACCGTTGGTTCGGTCTTGGTAGATGGCTCCATTTCAGCCTGTGCCAGCATCCGTTCCAACTATCATCAGGGCAATATCTACCAGGATGATTTCATGGATATCTGGCAGCACCGTTTCCTTCCTTACCGTAACCGTGAATGGATGCGGAAGGGTGAGTGTGCCGAGTGCAGATACTTCAGATACTGCCAGGGCAGTGGTATGCATCTTCGTGATGATGAGGGCAATCTCATCATGTGCCCGCTTCATAGATTACATGTCTTGCAGTGAAAGTCCTATCGTCTCAAACTCATATTCTCCAAAGTCCTTTTTGGGCAATATGGCTATCTTCTCTTGTAGCTTACTCATACTGAGCTTATGAACATTGCGTTTGATTTCTGCAATCAAGCCGGTATGGGTGAACTCGTTGATGGCGATGAGATCTATTTCGTTCTCTCCTTTTCGGTCCCACCAGTTTCCTATTTGCGTAAATTGCTCTGTTTCCATGAATTTATCCTGGAAATAACGTTCCAGGGTTCTGCCTGTGAAGCCTTCGTAATTGTTTTCGATGTTGCTGCGCAGGAGAGAGAACAGATTGCGCTCTATCAGCGACTGATATGGATAGATGAACCGGAACCAGAAGCGCAGGAAGTTATCATGGATTTCGTATGCCGTAACTTTTCCGTTTTTCTTAGCCAGTAGTGGCTTCATCCGGTTGATGAGTTCATATCTGCTTTCCAGATTCTGGAGATATGTGCCCATGCCTTTATGTAATACGCTATCTATCTCGCTACGCTTGGTCTTGCCGTTGGCGATGACTTGCAAGATGGAGAAATAGGTGGTGAAATCTCCACTGAATTCCTGGTTCAGAAGATCCTTACCCTCGGTAAGGAAGTAGGAATCCTGTCGGCAGACATAGTCGAGCATCTTTTTTCTGGTGTAGCATTTGGCATCTATGAGCAATTCTATATACTTTGCCACGCCACCGGTAATGGCATATAGACAGAGTAAATCCTCTGGCAGATAGTTTGGGTTTACATCTTGCAGAATCTGCTTCATCACCTCAATGGTGAAAGGACGGAGGGTAAACTTGGATGTAGGACGCCCGTAGAGCGGTTCCGATTCATCCTCGAAGATTCGCTTCATTAAAGTCTGGATACTGCCCGATACAATGAAATTGATTTTTGCCTCTCGCTTATATCGGTCCCAGATATTCTGTATATCTCCAAAGATAGATGGATTAATCTTATAGAGTGTCTGAAATTCATCCATCACGATGGTGAGGTGTCGCTTTTGGGCTTCCTTCATGATCACTTCGAACAGGTCCTTGAACTTGGAAACCTCACCATAGATGGTAAGTCCTATCTGCTGCTCCAGGTCTCTTTGGAAATTTTGGCACAATAGAGCCTCCGAGTCTTTGGAGACAAAGAGGTAGGCATACTCCTTTTTCTCTAAAAACTTTGTGATGAGTGAAGTCTTGCCTATTCTTCTGCGCCCCATCAGAACTGTAAACACAGCACTCTCAAACGACTGCTGCTCATTGGCTTGCAAGATTGCAAGTTCTTTATCTCTATCGTAAAACTTCATAATGTAAATCCTCGTTTATATAAATGGCGGTTTATATTTGTGCTGCAAATATACGAAATAGTTTTGTAACAGAGAAGAGTTTTCTCATAAAGTTTCTTTTTTTAATGTTATTTTCATTATTTCCCCCAAAAACTTGCGGATTTCAAATATGTATCTTTGTTTCGGACATTATGAAATCTTCGTTACGTAAAATTCATAATTCAGTAAATGCTTATGGTACAGATTATTTCGGCAGCGAGATGGTGAACTCCGACCATTTGTCTTTCTCGCTCTTTACGCTTATCTTGCCGCCATGGGCGTTGATTACCTGCAGCACGTAGTTCAGACCGATGCCGAAGCCGCCACGAGTCTTGCGGGCATCCTTTTCGTGCTCTGCGGCGCGCTCAAAGCGGTTGAAGATGGTCTTCAGCTCGCTTTTGGCTATGCCGATACCCTCATCAAAAACCTTGATATAAACGTTTCTGTCATCCTCCAGGGTGGAAATCTCAATGTTGATTTCCTCCTTCGAGTACTTGGTGGCGTTATCCACCAGATTGCTGATCGCTTCCTTCAGATATTCCTCGTCGGCTAGGGCAGAGGTGGCTCCAAACTGGGTGATGATATGGATCGGTTTCGCTGATTTCGCCTTGTATTTATCCACCACATCCTCTATCATCGTTTCCAAATCTACTTCCGCTTTCTGAATATGCAGCTTGCCGTGTTCCAGTTTCGAGATGGTGAGCAGGCGGTTGATGAGGGCAAGCAGATGCTGCGCCTCGTCTTCTACGATGCAGAAATATTTCTCTTTCATTTCCGGCTTCTTCTCCAGTACGCCGCTGTGCAGATACTTGGTTCCCATGATGATGGAGGTGAGTGGCGACTTCATGTCGTGAACCATCGCATAGGAGAAGTCCTCGCGCAGCAGTCGCACCCTTTCCTGCTCATCGATGTAGTTGATCTGGTCGATGAGGCTCAGGATGATCACCACCGTGGTAAGGAGCGATGTGAAAACCGTGAACTTGCTTTCGTAGAAGGCAGCGAGCAAAGCCTGTGCCCTGACATCCGGTGCCAGGTTCCAGGGCGTTTCAAATCCCATCTGGTGAACGGTCATCTCGAAAGAGTTCCACATCCAGAACAGCTGCATGCAGAGCACGGCAATCAGAGCCGTGGTGCTGAGTGCCTTGGCTCTATTAGTCTTCATCTTTCACAAGCATTTCAGGCAGTTTCCTGCTCAGGGCAGCGAATCCACCTATAGTTAAGGCTGTGCCGGCTATCAGGAGCAATATGCCGAGCACTTTCGATTCAAACTGGAAGGGAACCAGATTGGATACGAAATAGAGCACGATGAGAATGATGGTGCTGCGCGTCTTGCTGTATATCCAGCTGCAATAGCAGAGGGAGATAAAACCGAGCACGGTCAAATCTACATTGATGTCACCACTAGATGTTACCGACATCATGCTGGCTGGCAGCATCATGATCGAGAGGGTGAGCAGCTGCACCCAACTCTTCTTGCCGCAGCGGATCAGTTCCTCCTGAATGGCGCCGAAGAAGATGTAGGCAGATATAAACGATCCGTTGATATTAAAAGGCAGGAAGCCGAGATAGCTAATATCCATCATCTGCTTGGGAAGGAAGTCGAGATGGAAGAGGTTCATGATGGAATAGAAGACCATGGTGAAGCCCAGAATCGGCATGGTGCAAATGGTCATCGCCTTCCATTTGGCGGCAGGAATCACCTTTCCAAGCGAGAACCTGGAGAATTTGTAATGTCCGAAGGTGAACCATACGATGAGTATGCCCAGAAATCCGATGACTATTATAAACGGATAGATTGATTCCTTCAGGGCTCCTATCTGCTGGCTGTGGGAGCCCGAATGCATGTTCATTGCCATGTAGAGTCCCACCAGGAATCCTCCCAGGAAGATGGTGATGAGATATTCTGCCAGGAACAGTATGTAGTATAATATCGCTTTCAGCATAATGAATGTCTTTTCTGTTTTTTCTTTCTTCTAATTAATTCTCGCATGATGTTATGAGGGGGTGGGGGATGTTTATTCTGCGATGAGCTTGAATCCCACTCCTCTGATGGTTTTCAGTTCTACGGCAGGCTCGTCTTCCAGTGCCGTGCGGATTTTTTTGATGAATACATCCAGGCTTCTGGAAGCGAAGTAATCCTTGTCTTCCACGCCCCAGAAACGGCTCAGTACGGCTTCCCGGCGTACCACCTCGTTCTTGTTTACCGCCAGCAGTTCGAGGATTTTAGCCTCTCGTGCGGTAAGCATCTTCTCGCTGCCTTCCTGTGTATCTTTCAGGGTGGCGTGGTTGGCATCCAGTGTATATCTTCCCAGCTTGATCTGGCAGCTGGCATTCTCGCTGCGCTTTCCGGCTTTCAGCTGGATGAGGCTATGTATGTGGGCATCAAGCTCTTCGGGAATGAAAGGCTTCTTGATATAGTTGTTGGCTCCGGCGGCATAACCTGCCTTCAAATCCTTGGGTGCGGTGAGGCCGGTGGTAAAAAGGATGATAGTATCTCCATCCACCTCTCGGATGTTCTTCACCATTTCGATGCCGTCCATGATAGGCATGTCGATATCCGATACGATGACATCGGGCTGAAAGTCTCTCCACGCCTTCAGTCCTTCCTTGCCGTTAACGGCGGTTTTCACTTCATATCCTCCGATGATATCCTCGAAGCAGCTTTTCTCCATATAGGCGAGGTTTTCATCATCCTCAACCAGGAGTAACTTAGTATCAGCCATAATCGTATTTCGTTTTCAATGTTTCGATTGCAAAGATACATTTTTTATTTGAAACGGCAAAGCAATGAAGGGATGATTAACTTAAAGATAACATAGTGAACTCTGGCAGCAAAGTATGCTTGCCTTCCTTTGTCATTCTGGGAGTATGTGGAAGGCATCGGAGGTACGTCCAACTTACGGCAGCTACAGTTAGGGATGAGGCTACTCTGAAGCGAGAGCTAGCCTCGCTTCAGCAGATTAATGGTCAATATCCCAAATATATCCTTACCCTAGATGAAGATTCTGATGCTCTTTATTAACTTGAAAATTTTATATTTCGTATAATTAAAATAGCAACGATAGTAACCATCGCTATAACAAATGGAAGAGCGAAAAGTAAGGCTGGAATGAAATCCCATGCTACGAAGTACCAATACGAATACATTGGAATCATGATAGACATGCCGCCCAAACAAAAACATGTATATGTCTTGACTGGCTCTTTTGCAGGATGAATTTGCAGACCACAATGAGGGCAGGTTGTATAGTAAGACGTGCCGTGCAGAAAGTATTTTTTTACGGTACTGAATGGCACTTGCTCTCCACACTCTGGACATTTTGCATGGCAAAGGTGTTGAAAGAGAGACTTTTTCTTATTCTTTTCCATTTAAAAAATCTTGAAATACAGACAATATACGAACAGAGAAAGTAGCAATAGCAATGCGGCTATTGCGATAATGCTAGCAACTGAAGTGCATGTAGTCGCAGAAATCTGCGCTACCCATCCGTCTATAACTAAAATAGCAACAATCCACCAACACTTGGGGCTTCTGCTACTTAATGGTTTTAAAAAATCACTCATAAGAATCTCTTTTATGTTGGTTATTAAATCTTATGCAAAGATACAACTTTTTCTGAGATAATAGCGATATTCTTCTCTTATTAACTTAAAGATAACATTTTTTCTTTGCAACAGTTCTTTCTTTTAGTGAAAACAAATTGGTGATTAAACTAAAGAAATCTGTTGTTGCTTTTGTTGCAAAATAAAACAAAAAGGTCAAACTCGTGTCTTACCTCACAGGTTTGACCTTTCTGTTTTTTATGATTTTCTCTTTATTATCCTTCCTTATCCGAGTCGATGAGGGCGAGCAGATGCTCTACTGCCACCTCCTGTGGAATGTTCTTTTCTACGCAAACCTGCTTGCGGTAGAGGCTTACACGGTTAGGACCGGCGCCTACGTAGCCGTAATCGGCATCCGCCATTTCGCCTGGACCATTCACGATGCAGCCCATGATACCAATCTTCAAGCCCTTGAGATGCTTGGTTGCCTCTTTGATCTTAGCGATGGTCTCACGAAGGTCGTAGAGGGTTCTGCCGCAACCTGGACAACTGATATACTCGGTCTTGCTGGTGCGCAGACGGGCTGCCTGGAGAATGCCGAAAGCGGTTTCATCTACTGTCAGGGCAGGGATGTCACCATCGTTCATCAGCCAGATACCATCGGTAAGACCATCAATCATCAGGGCTCCCATATCGGCAGCAGCCTCCAGCTGGAAGTCGCTCTTCTCCTCCTTGCTGTGCTGGTACATCTCGGCGAAAACCGCAGGGTTCTTCAAGCCGGCATTCATCATCTCGTGAACCAATGCACGCTGGTCGCCCAGGCGATTCTGATGATTGCTGACGCAGATAACCACCACCTCTGGATGAGCCTTCAGGCAGGCGATGTATTCCTCGGCTGGAGTACCAAACTGCAGGGTGAGGAACTTGACGTCGGCCTTGATGCTGGCGATGAGCGGCATTGCCATGGCTGGGAAGATAGGGTAGAGCTTGGCACCGGTGGTCTCAGGCTTGCTGTTCAGCGTCTCGTAAACATTGTAATCTACGATGTAGCTCTGACCTGGCACAAACTGCTTAGGCATCTTGCCGCCTATATAGATATAATCAGGCGTAGCATCCTTGTTCTCACAAACGGTGCTCTCGCCGTTGATTCGGTTGCTGATAACCACCGGAACGTTGCTGCCGCCGATATTGCCTACTGCCACGGTTTCGCGGCGGGTAGGGCGCAGCCAGTCGAAGCCAGGATAAGCTGCGGCAGGAATCAGCAGATGACCCTGTTTCTTGCCGATGTAATCCACCAGATGACGAGCCACCGGAATCTCTGCAGCAGGCTCCTCGCTGAGGCTTACACGAACGGTATCGCCGATACCGTCAGCCAGCAGGGCACCGATACCCACGGCACTCTTGATTCTTCCATCCTCGCCTTCGCCTGCTTCGGTTACGCCGAGGTGGAGTGGGTAGTTCATGCCTTCCTTCTCCATTTCTTCTACCAGGAGGCGCATGGAGCGGACCATCACAACGGTATTGGATGACTTGATGCTGATAACCACATCGTGGAAATTTTCCTTCTTGCAGATGCGCAGGAATTCGAGGCAGCTCTCTACGATGCCCTCTGGCGTATCGCCATAGCGGTTGCGGATGCGGTCGGAGAGGGAACCGTGGTTCACGCCGATGCGGATGGCTGTATGGTTCTCCTTGCAGATGTTGAGGAAAGGCACGAAGCGTTCCTCAATCTTCTTGAGTTCGTGAGCATACTCTTCATCAGTATATTCCTGCTTGATGAACTTGCGGGCAGGATCCACGTAGTTGCCTGGATTTATGCGTACTTTCTCACAATAGAGAGCAGCCACGTCGGCAACGTTAGGATTGAAGTGAACATCGGCTACGAGCGGAGTCTGATAGCCGTCGGCACGGATGCCGGCATTGATGTTTTTCATATTCTCTGCCTCGCGGGAACCCTGAGTGGTGAAGCGCACCAGCTCGCCACCAGCCTTGATAATCTCCTCAGCCTGTTGAACGCAAGCCTCGGTATCATTGGTGTTGGTGGTGGTCATCGACTGGATGCGGATAGGATTATCGCCACCCAGGTCGAGGGCTCCGATATGTGCCACAGAAGAGGCACGGCGGGTATAATTGAATAAATCTACCATAATGTATAAGAATAGAATATGCCCCAAAGAATGGGGCATATTAGATTAATTACACTTGAAGTCGTATTTCACCTCAGCCAAATCCTTGTTAGCCTTCTCAATCTTGGCACCGAGACCCGCCTTCCAAGCCTCTACCTTCTGAGCCACTTCCTCATCGGCAAGGGCAATCATCTCGGCAGCGAGGATGGCAGCGTTCTGAGCCGCATTCACACCAACAGTAGCCACAGGAATGCCAGGAGGCATCTGAATGATGCTGAGCATGGCATCAAGACCATCGAGCATACCCTTGATAGGCACACCGATAACTGGCAGTGGGGTAGATGCTGCGATGACACCAGGAAGGGCGGCAGCCATACCGGCAGCGGCGATGATTACCTTTACGCCACGCTCCTTAGCTCCCTTGGCGAATGATTCTACTGCATCTGGAGTGCGATGAGCAGAGAGGGCATTCACCTCGAAAGGAATCTGGTTGTCGTTCAACCACTTACATGCTTTTTCCATAACAGGCAGATCGCTTGTACTGCCCATGATAATGCTTACTAATGGTTTCATTTCTTCTTATTTATTTATAATTATAAACTTTTTTCTTTGCAGAATGTGCTTTCTGATACTGATGCTAGATAATCATAATAGCACAGACGATTCCTATCAGAAATCCCATAACCACCTGAGATAGCGTATGTTGTCGCAGAATCATTCTGGCTGTTCCTACTGCTCCTGCCAGAATCAAGACTAAGCAGAGCCACCACAGCGGGTTGAAGGAAAACGCCATGGAATAGGATACCAATGTGCCTGCCACGCCACCGATGGCTGCAGTATGTGTACTGATTTTCCACCAGACATTGATGATGGCACAAATCATCTGTATTGCCATCGCTACAACCACGATGATGCTGATGACACGTGGCGTATTGCGGTATTCCATCCAGAAGAAACAGCAGAAATAGCACACGATGGAGATGATGTATGGCACGATACGACGCTCCTTCTTGCCTAATTCCTTGGCTGTCCATCCCTGTACTCTGCGATATAGATGTATCAGGAGGGATGGAGTAACAACCGTAAACAGATACACAAAGGCAAGCATCGTCAATTTATAAGCCATGGGCAATAATGCCATGTAGCTGAATATGAACAGCACGGTGAGTCCTACCAGCGGAAGATAGAACGGGGTGAAGATCATACTCATAATCTGAGCTGCCAATATGATATTTTTCTCTTTCATAACTCTAATATTTCATAACTCTAACGTATCTTTCCTTATTTCCTGAGTCGTGCAACCGGGATGCCGAACTGCTCTCTGTATTTGGCAACCGTGCGTCGTGCAATAGGAAAACCTTTCTCTTTGAGCGCCTTGGCAAGGGCTTCATCGCTTAGTGGTTTTTTCTTATCCTCCTTATTGATCAGCTCCTGCAGGGCCAGCTTGATTTTGCGGGTAGCCATCTCCTCTCCGTTTTCCGTTACATAGCTGTCGCCAAAGAAGAATTTGAGTGGGAATATTCCCCATTTGGTCTGTGCATATTTTACGTTGCTGACACGTGATATGGTACTGATGTCCAAACCTGTACGGTCTGCTATGTCTTTGAGAATCATCGGTTTCAGGTCGGCTTCGTCTCCATCCATGAAAAACTGACGCTGAATGTCAATGATGGCTTTCATCGTGACGATGAGCGTGTGCCGACGTTGCTTGATAGCTTCGATAAATCCCTGAGCCTTGTCTACTTTTTCCTTGGCATAGAGCAGCGCCTCCTTGTCTTGGCGGCTCATTTTTTCCTTGTGCTTTTTGTAGGTGTCTATCATATCAGTAAATGATGGAGACACGGTGAGCTCGGGAACGTTTCCGCGGTTGAGGGTGAACGTGATAGAACCGTCATCATTGGTGTCGATGATAAAGTCGGGAGTGATTTGCTGCATGTTTCTGCCTTCCGTTTCGCCCATTGAAGCACCAGGTTTAGGATTCAGCTTTCTGATTTCCTCCTTCAGGGTTTCTACCTGGGTATCGTTTAATTCGAGTCCCGCCTTGATCTTATCCCAATGTTTCTTGGTGAATTCTTCGAAATAGTCGGTGAAAACTTCTTCCATCGTCTTGCGGAGAACGCCTCTTGGCAATCTCTTGACTTGCAGCAGGAGACATTCCTGAAGGCTTCTGCCACCAACACCTGCAGGGTCGAAGGTCTGGAGGATGTGGAGCACATGCTCAATCTCCTTCTCCGTTACGTCTATGTTGTGATAGATGGCAAGCTCATCGCAGATGCTGTCTAGGTCTTTGCGTAGCAGACCGTCATCATCGAGCGAACCGATGAGGTATTCCATAATCTCCTTTTCCTTATCAGAGAGTATGTGCATATCCATCTGCTCCTTCAGCTTGTCGTAGAAGGAGGTAGTATCGCCATACACCATTTCTTCATAGTCAGCATTGTCCTGATTGCTGTATCTATCTGTATTATAATCAGGCATCTGGTCGTCTCTTCCTATGCTTTCCAAAGCCTGGTCCAGTTCATCTTTTCTTTCTTCTTTTTCCGATTGAGCCTCGTAGGCAGCCTCTTCGTTGCTGTCGTCATTATAGTTTTCTGTATCAGTATCCATCGGAGTCTCTCCATCGTAGCTTTCGTTCAGCATATCGTCTGGATTCTCACTCTCCAGTGCAGGATTATCGTCCAGTTCGGCATTTACGCTTTCCTCCAGTTCGGTGAGAGGCATTTCCAAGAGCTTCACCTGCAGTATCTGCTGTGCGGTGAGCTTTTGAAGCTGTTGCAGCTTTTGTGCCTGTGTCTGAATGAGTTTCTGAGCCATTTTTTTTCTTTTTTGAGTTAAGCTATAATTTGATAGTATATTACTTGTTCTTAAAATATTCTTTCAGTTCATTGGCAAACTGATACAGTTTATCCGGATTTCCATTACCGTATTTTTGCCAAATATCGCTGCATGGTTCCAGGAGTGGGCTTGCGGGTTCTTTCTCTCTGTTGAGATAAGGGTCGCAGAACCGGAATACGCTCATCACCTCTGCAATTATCTCCGGCGTTGTTTTGATAAACTTGGCGAGGTCTATAATCTCAGGGGTTTCTGGTACCATGGTGATAGGGGTAAGCTGGAAATAGAGATCAAGAATAATGATCAGCTTCACCGGAGTGAGTGAAGGTTCTGCTTCTAGCGGTTCCCAATCTTTCTCGAATGATTCTTTCAAAGCCACTCCTTCGAAGAAAGCTTGCGCATTGCCACATCCCCTCATCTTTCTGACGAGAGCTATATCGTGAGCCAGTTTGCGTGGATTATCGGCGTATTTATCCCATAATCGCTTGATGTGCGGAGCAACCATTCTCAGTTTGAACATCTGCTCATGCAGATATTCTGGTTGAATGTGGAGCTCCAGGCTCAAGTCAACCATTCCTTTCGAATAGAGAGGTTTTACGCCCATTGGCTTTTTCTGGTACAACTGTAACAGTAACAGCCAGTAATCTTCGTTCCACAAAGGATGTCTTGCCATATTCTCAATGCCTTTATTAATCTTTTGCAAAATTACGACTTTTCATTGGTAATACAAAATAAAATCGAAGATATTTTCAATAAAAATAAAGTGCGCAACCTCGAGAGCCCTCGAAATTGCGCACCATTAATGCTATATTCCCAATTTTTTCATAACTCAAGGAGGTTTGCTTTCACAAGTCCCCTCCGTTGTGTTGCCCGAAGCAGTCATTTTACTGCTCACAGGCTTCATCTTTTGTTATCCGATACGTTTTTCTTTTTTACCTTAAGTTACGCCTAACCTACTGAAAAACTATCCTGTCGTCCTTGAATAAACAATCTTTTTTCTTTACCTTAAAACTAATAACCTAAAAAAACTAAACAACTAACAATCTTAAACCTAAAAACCTAATAACCTAAACAAATTTTCTTTTGTCGTCCTTGAATAAACAATCTTTTTTTTACCTTTTAACTAATAACCTATAAACAACTAACAATCTTAACCTAAAAACCTAATAACCTTTTTGTCTTATTGACGATGCAAAGGTACGACGATTTTGCCAACCAGCCAAATCTTTTATACGGAAAATGCTAAAAAAGCCCCCTTTTTTGATGTAAATCAACTATGTGTGTGCGTACACAAGTGTTATGAAACAGATATTTGACTTATATCAAGTATTATCGTACCTATCTTAAACCTTATCATAAAGGAAGGCATCTTCACTCATGTAGACGGCTATGGTCTTTAGCTTGATATAGTCTTCCGAGAGATAGATGAGTCCCTTGTTTCCCCAATTCTTACCCCATGAATTGCGGCAGACGTAATAGCGCTGCTTGCCTTCAACGAAAGAACCTATGATTTCCATCACGTGATCATCGGTAGTGCGGAGTTGTTCAAACTCCTTCTGACGTGACAATTGTGTTACAGGTCGCTCCGCTGGTCGAACATCTACATAGTTCTTCTTTGGTGTTTGGAAACCTGGTTCGCTGATGTCGCCTTCCCAGCAGACAGGGTGACCCTTTTCTACTGCTTTTTGGATGTGGAGCATCATCTCGTCAAGAGGGAGGTTGAGAAAGGCATCGTGCATTCTGTTGTCTGGAACCTCAAGTGCGAAGTATTCCCTGAAAGGATGATGGGAGAAACTGGTGAGCGATACGTATTCTTCCGGATAGCATACGCTGTGGGCAAACTCCTGTGGGGTGTATTCGGCACCTAGCATGTGGACAGCCTTGGCGGGCATGTATCCTATTTCTGCATCAAAGAGATTGTTTAAATCTTCCTTGAGTTTGTCGATACCCGTCTTTTGGGAGATAGCACTGTCGCATAGCTTCTGTACCTTTCGGCAGAGCACCTTATAGTTTACATGCTTGGGATCTTCGTAACTGTCGTATGGTTGGGCTCCATACTTATCTATATAATGTATAAGCATGGAAGCGGTGCCACGAAGGCTGATATCTTTCTTTCCCTGAGCAAAGTAATATTCCAGTGCCTGTTCCTGAAGCATCATGCGTGCCACGTAGGCAACGGACAGATTAACAGAGTCGCCCTTCATGATGTGCTCGCTTTCGATGGTTGCAAGCATGCCATACGCCCAGCAGAGTTCGCTTTCACCCTGATCTTTGATAGGGGTTGTATGGATCAGCTTGACTGATGCGGGCAGGTTGTCTATTTGATACTCTGACTGTTGATGATCAGAATCTCTCTTGTAGTTACAACTTGCAATCAGTACTATTGCTAAAAATGCTATAATAATTTTCTTCATACCTCTTTATATATAATATATAGGTGTATAATTTTCTATGTTGATCTACTTATTTGGTATAAGTAATCTGGGCAGCAAAGATACAATTATTATTTGATTTAGAGTAAGCTAGAGCTTGATTTCTTGCGTTAAGATTTCATAATGCCACCTATAACATAAAATAAATCTTGAATAATTTTGTATTGTCTTTATTTTGGCGTAACTTTGCACCCACAAATAGAAAAATTGCATTCATGAATACAAAGATAAACGAATTTGAAGTAATGGCGCCAGTAGGATCTCGCGAATCCCTTGCTGCTGCCATTCAAGCTGGAGCCGACTCTGTTTATTTCGGAATCGGTAAGTTGAATATGCGTTCTCACTCTGCCAATCATTTTACTATTGACGATTTGCGTGAGATTGCTGCTACCTGCAATGAGCATGGCATCAAGACTTATCTTACCGTTAATACGGTAATCTATGATGACGACATTGAGACGATGAAAGAAATCATTGATGCTGCCAAGGAGGCTGGTATTTCTGCAGTAATCGCCAGTGACGTGGCTGTGATGAGCTATTGTAATGAGGTAGGTGAGGAAGTTCATTTATCCACACAGTTAAACATCTCTAATACAGAGGCTTTGAAGTTTTATGCACGTTTCGCAGATGTATCTGTATTGGCACGTGAATTAAACATGGATCAGGTGAAGCACATCCATGAGCAGATTGAGAAGCAGAATATCTGCGGTCCGATGGGCAAGCAGATTCGTATCGAAATGTTCTGTCATGGTGCTTTGTGCATGGCGGTTTCCGGTAAGTGCTATATGAGTCTTGCCAATGCCAATCGTTCTGCCAACCGTGGTGAGTGTGTGCAAATCTGCCGTCGCAGTTATACCGTTACTGATAATGAAACCGGTAACCAGTTGGAAATCGACAACAAGTATGTGATGAGTCCTAAGGACCTGAAGACCATCCGCTTCATCGACCGCATGATGGATGCTGGTGTTCGCGTCTTCAAGATTGAGGGTCGTGCCCGTGGTCCTGAATATGTATATACTGTAGTGAAATGCTATAAGGAGGCGATAGCTGCAGTTCTTGACGGCACCTTTACAGAAGAGAAGAAGGATGCCTGGGACGAAAAACTTGCCACCGTATTCAACCGTGGTTTCTGGGATGGTTATTATCAGGGTCAGACTCTCGGTGAGTGGAATAAGCATTATGGTTCTGTGGCTACAGAGAAGAAGGTACTTGTGGGTAAGGTGATGAAATACTTCTCTAAGTTGGGCGTGGCAGAGGTTGCCGTAGAGGCTTCAACCTTTGATAAGGGTGAGAAGCTTCTCATTACGGGTAACACTACCGGCGTGATGTATCTCAATGCCGATGAAATCCGTTACGACCTGAAGCCAGTGGAAACAGCGCAGCAGGGTTGGAGAGTTTCCGTTCCTGTGCCAGGCAAGGTTCGCCCTAACGATAAGCTCTATAAGTTGATTACAGTAAACGAAATTAAAGAAATAAAATAATGGCAACAATTAATGATTTGCAGGATGAAGTAGTTGAGGAGTTCCAGGACTTTACCGACTGGATGGACAAGTATCAGATGCTCATTGATTTGGGCAATGAACTGGCTCCTCTCGAAGAGAAATATAAGAACGAGCAGAACCTTATCGACGGTTGTCAGAGTCGTGTTTGGTTGCAGTGTGACTATGTAGATGGTAAGCTCGTCTTTACTGCCGATAGTGATGCGCTTATCGTGAAGGGCATCATCGCTCTCCTGATTCGCGTGTTGAGCGGTCATACTCCAACAGAGATTATGGATGCTGATCTCTATTTCGTAGAGAAGATTGGTTTGAAGGATCATTTGAGTCCTACTCGCAGTAATGGTCTTCTGGCGATGATTAAGCAGATACGTATGTACGCCTTGGCTTACAAAACAAAAGAAGCAGAAGGCAATGCGTAAATTAAGAACGATAGAGATGAATCGCCTCACCCTGGAGGAATTCAAGGAAGCAGAAAAACTTCCTTTGGTTGTTGTTCTCGATGATGTGCGATCCTTATATAATGTAGGAAGTGTCTTTCGCTCTTGCGATGCCTTCAGAGTTGAAGCGGTGTATCTTTGTGGTATTACCGCTACTCCTCCTAATGCCGAAATCCATAAGACGGCTCTGGGAGGCGAAGACAGTGTGGATTGGGAATACTTCAAGACTACAGAAGAAGCTGTAGAGAAGTTGAAGCAAAAAGGCTACTTTGTATATAGTATTGAGCAGGTAGAAGGTTCTACCAAGCTTCAGAACTTGCCGGAAGCCCACACTGAAGAAGAGAAGGGGTACGCTGTTATTTTTGGAAATGAAGTAAAAGGCGTAAAGCAGAACATCGTAGATATGAGTGATGGCTGCCTGGAAATTCCTCAGTTTGGTACAAAGCATTCCCTGAATGTCAGCGTTACTGCTGGCATTGTTGTCTGGGAGTTTGCCAAACTCATTATTATCCATTAAAAAAGAGTACACGTTTTTTAAAAAGGTTCTTCCGTTAAAGCTATACGTCTTACATGGTAAGCATCTTCGCATTTAACGGAAGAACCTAGTAAAAGACTTCTATATATACGATAGAAGTTGTTGGAAAAGACAGTAGAAATTGTTGGGAAATATAGTATCTAAGACCGCACATCAGCTGTTGTGCGCTTGCACATCACCTGATGTGCGCTTGCATAACAGCTGTTGTGCGGGCGTCTTTCGGCTGATGTGCGGTTTGTGATAGTTATTTTATAGAGACATTATTTTGTAGTTTCTTTATTTTTTCGTACTTTTGCAAAAAAAGAGAGGAATGAAAGAAAAGGTCATATATTTGTTGTTAATCCTCCTGCTTCTTGCATCTTGTGCAGGAAACAGGAAGTATGATGATTTGATGCAACGGGCAGATAGCATCATGAATGTTAATGACGACTCAGCGAAGGTTGCCATCCGGATGCTTGATGGGGTCAAATCCCAGCTGCCAGAGTTTTCCCAAGCGCAAAAGATGCGCTATGAGTTGTTGCGTCATAAGGCGATGAACAAGGCTTGCATCACGTTCACATTTGATAGCGTGATGAAGGAAGTGGTGGATTATTATGACCATCATGGTTCGGCTAACGAGCGGATGCTTGCTAACTATGCCTTGGGCTGCGTGTACCGGGATATGCATGAGGCACCAATGGCATTGGAGTATTATAATAAAGCGACGGAGCAAGCCGATACCACTGCCGCAGATTGTGACTATGGCACGCTTTATAGAGTATACAGCCAGATGGGTTTTCTCTTTAGTAAGCAATATTTACCTTATCAATTGTTAGATGCTTTTGGTAAGGCGGAGAAGTATGCCTATTTGGCAAAGGATACATTCAATGCCATTGTGAATTACCAAAACCGAGGCAGTGCATATTACTATTTAGGAAATACAGATTCTGTTATTGCAATAAACTTACATGCTGCAAGTCTGTTTAAGCAAATAGGAGATGACTATAATGCTATGATAGCCTTAGGCTGCAATTTTGGCTATTATTTAGAAAAGCAAGACACAATTAAAGCGAAAAAGGCTTTTGAAGCATACTTTTCTACAGGGTATGAGGGGAATTTGGAATATGAAGATTCTAAGGCTTATGTATTATGCCTAAAAGGGAGTTATTATCTGTTTGTAAATAAGTTAGACTCAGCTTATGCCAATCTATCCCTAAGCTTAAAGTTGTGTAAATCATATAGCGTCAAAGCTACTACAACAAAAGCTTTGGCTCAGTATTATGCAAAGGTTAATCAACCGGCAATGGCTATGAAGTATGCCTTGCAAAGTTCTGAGTATAATGACTCTGACTTGATAGGAGCCAGAAAAACTCAGTTACAGCAAGTTAAAGCCATGTACGATTATGGCAGAAATCAAGAAATAGCAAGAAGGGCGGAGCTGAAAGCAAAGCGAAGCACACAAATTAACTATATGATAGTTTTTGCTTGTGTCGTATTGTTCTTGTTCCTTTCTTATGTTTATAGAAAGCAGTTAGCTCTCAAGAAAAAGAGAATAGCAGCTTCAAAGCTGGTGTATGAGGACTGCTTGCTTAAACTTAAAAGGTTACAGGAAGAAAAAGCTCAACTTGTAGCAGAAAAAGACAAAAAACTGGCTCAAATTATAACAGAGAAAGAAAATGCAATCAGTAAATTAGTGTCAGAGATACATGATATACAAAACAGATACTCATTATCTTCGATGTCCGATGCTTATTTAGTTTTAAAGAATTCTTCCATTTACAAAAAAATCCAATGTATAGAAGCGCATCCTTTGGAAGAAATGAATGAGGAGGATTGGACGGAATTGGCTGATACGGTAGAGGAACTAATTCCTAACTTTATTCCTATGTTGAAGAACCGAGTCAGCGATAGAGATTATCGAATCTGCTTACTGATCAGACTCGGAATTCCTGCATCCTTAATGGCAAGACTTTTAAATCTATCTGATGCAGCAATCTCAAAAAGCAGGAAAACTATGTTGAAAAAGCTGTGTGGAAAGGTAGGAAAGCCCAAGGAATTTGATGAGTATGTGCTACATATCCCATAATTTTTGGCATGGTAAAATTTAGATAAAATACTCATAACCTTTTCATTTTTAGTGTATTTGGTGAATGGTAAAAAATAGGTAAAAAGTAAATTAATAATTTTCTTGCGCCTTTCCCTGCAATTTTGTACTTTTGTAGCGGAAATTAAAATAAAACAAGCAACAACTAAAAAGTTGAGATTATGAAGAAATTACTATTTTTTTTATTGTTATGCGCATTTCCTTTTGTAGCTAACGCTCAAATTGTAGCTAACGCTCAAATGGCAAATGCCGATCAGCCTGTAAAACTAAGTAAAAGAGTACAGGTAGATAACAGTCTCATGGAATGTATTTATCATTATACCGTAATAGATAGAGATTTATCTACTTTTCGTGAATATGACCAAATATTAGAAATAGGTGATTCCATTTGCAAGTATGGAGATTATGGAGAATATCGATTGGATTCTGCCATGGCGACCATGCCTGTTGTGACAAATCGAGATTTTGATGTGTTATATCGTAGATATAATCCAGAGTCAGATTTCATACTGCTACATATGAATTCTAATCATTTGGATTTTTATGGTAGAGTTTCTATTGACTATTTTGTATACCACGAGCCAAAACCACAAATTAATTGGGAACTGTCAGACAGTACAAAAGAAGTATGTGGCTATTTGTGCCACCTTGCCACTTGCGAATTCAGAGGTCGTAAATGGCAAGCTTGGTACTCGGATATTCCATATAGTTTGGGACCTTGGAAGTTGAACGGTTTGCCAGGACTCATCTTGGAGGCTAGGTCTTTGGACAAGGATCATGTTTTTACGGCGATAACCGTGAGAAAGTCTCATGCTCCTATTCTTCGAATAGATAAAGATTATTTCAAGACTACATGTGAACGCTTTAATAAGGCACTTCAGACTTATAAGGAAAATCCAATGAAATCTTGGCAGAATACACCTCTGGCTCCTAAAGACATGAATGGAAAGCCTTTGCCTGTTAAAAAGAGAAAGTTATTCTATAATCCTTTGGAAAAGGAATAGCAGCAAGGCAGTTTAATAAAAACAAAAGTTTTAGCATGAGTTTTATCAAGCATATTGGGATGGTTGTCCTTGCATTGCTAATAGCCTTGCCTCTCTCTGCCCAAACCACCCTTTCGGGAATGGTAAGGGACGAGTCGGGCAAAGCTCTTGGCAATGTAATGGTTAGAGCCTACAATCAACATAAGAAGTTGAAGCGTTATACGCAGACGAATAGACAAGGTGAATTCCGTCTTGCCACCACCGCCCATGATTCTATCTCCAGTATCACCTTGTCGCGGTTGAGCTACGAGACGAAGACCATCTTGAGAAAGGACTTTGGAAAGCTCAAGAACATCACCTTGCACGATGAGGCTATCAATATCAAGGAGGTGGTGGTGAGAAGTGTGCCTATCCGCCAAAGCGGCGACACCTTGACTTATGATGTCAATGCCTTCAAGAAAGAAAAGGATAGAAGCATCGAGGATGTACTGAAGCGAATGCCAGGCATCAGCGTGGACAACACGGGAGGCATCTATTACCAAGGTGAGCGCATCAGTAAGTTTTATATCGAAAATATGGACATGCTGTCGGGCAACTATACCTTGGCTACCAAGAATATCCGCCCTGACGACGTGGCGGCGGTGAATGTCTACGAAAACCACCAACCCATAAGAGCCTTGAAGAATGTCTCCTTCTCCGACAAGGCTGCGCTCAACCTGAAAATCAGGAATAACCGTAAGCTGAAGCCTATCGGCTATCTTCAGCAAGGACTTGGCTATGATGACCAGACGCTGTGGAAGAGTGATGTCTTCGCCATGCAAATCAACAAAAAAACGCAACAGCTCTTGTCGCTCAAGGCAAATGACACGGGCTTGACTTATAATACGTCGCAGTCTTTCGGACTCGACCAAGTTTCTGATTTCTCATCGTTTACTTGGGATGGAATCAGTCTTTCTGCACAAGATATTCCTAGTGTGTCTTTGAACCGATATGTTGACAACAAGTCGGGAGAAGGAGCTTTCAACTCTCTCTTCAAGCTGAAGGAAAAACGAACGCTTACTCTCAATTTGCGTTATGCTGGTGATGACCTGCACTACCAAAACCAGAAAAAATCCAGTATCTTCGTAGATGACAACCAGTATCAAGACTTCTCAGAGAAGGTGCAGGCGGCAGTATATTCTAATTCTTTGATGGGAAAGATAAAACTGGAGAACAATACGGAGAAAGTATATTTCCTGGATGACTTTACCTTCAACTCCAAGTTCTATCACAAGCATTTTGGGCTTGAGGACAACTTTGATGGCGCACAAAAGCAAAAATCAGCCAATTATCAGCTAACCAACCAGTTTAGCTCCATCTATCACGTTGGGAAGAAAGTGTTTCAGTTGCAAAGCAATATCAAGTTCTCCAACACTCCTGTCAATCGTCTCCAAGCGATTCCTACCGACAGGAGTTGGGAGATGTGGCAAAGTCTCAACGAGACTGCCTTCCAGACCGACGAGCATACCTCTTTCGGATGGCAACTCGGCAGACTCGTACAAATGGGCGTCAAGGTAAACTTCGAGTCTTATTACAATAAGATTCGTTTATCCCGACTTCGTTCCGAGGAGAAGCTAGCCAACACTTTTCAGGGCTATATGCTCAATACAAGCGTGGAGCCTTACTTCCAGATGGCTTGGAACCGGCTTACCTGGGAGGTGAGAGTTCCGTTGTCTCTGCTCAACATGCATTTCGAGAATGTGGGAGAAGACAAGGATTTTCGTCATGATGACACCTATGCCAATGTCAACACCACCCTCGCATGGAAAGTGACTAAGGGACTGAAGTTTAGGTTGAGAGGAGGTTCCCGATGCAATTTCGGTGACATATCCAACTTTGTTACCTCACCGATATTCTACACTTACAAGGATGCGACGACTAAGGGCACTGGTAGCTTGACCAATCGAAACTCTCTCTTTGCAAGCGGCCATCTCGACTTCCACAATACAATGGATGGCGTCTTTGCTTCGCTTATGGGCTTGATAACTCGCTCGCAAACCAACTCGATGAGCCAAACGAGCGTATCGGATGGGGATGTCTACAACAAGGTGTCCAAGAAGAAGAATACCATGCTCGACAAGTCGCTCACTCTCAATGCCAGCAAGAATTTCCGTAGCACGGATACGTCTATCTCGCTGATGGCAAGTTTGGGAAATTACCATACTAATATTCTGTCGAAAGACAATGTGCTTAAACTCGTAAATGATCGTTATCTGGTAAATACCCGATTGGAACAGGCGTTTTGGAGCGACAAGCTGAACTTGTCTTTGGAGTACTCTTATTACCAAATGCAAAATAGAGTGAAGGACTTGGGGACTACGATGCGAGAGCACCAAGGTAGCTTTGGGCTTTCTTTCTTCTTGGTAGAGGACTTGGAGTTGTTCGGTGATGTCAGCATGAACTGGCTCAAGGACGCAGACCATCAGGAGCATGAGAGCGATGCCAATGCTGGCATCCGATATAAAAAGAAGAGCATAGAGTTGGAGTTGCTAGCCCAAAACTTGACAAATCAAAGGGTTTATGTGGTCAATAAGCAGATAAAGGAGAGCAATTATCGATACATTTATCAGTTGCGTCCTATCGGATGCACTTTCAGCGTAAAATATAATTTCTAACAATCCAATAAGGATGGTGACTTACTCGTCATCATCCTTATTGTTATCGGCTACGATTTGCGGACCTCTTACCTTCTTCTTCTCACTTTATAGAGACATTATTTTGTAGTTTCTTTATTTTTTCGTACTTTTGCAAAAAAAAGAGAGGAATGAAAGAAAAGGTCATATTTTTATTGTTAATCATCATGCTTCTTTCATCTTGTGCAGGAAACAGGAAGTATGATGATCTGATGCAACGGGCAGATAGCATCATGAATGTTAATGACGACTCTGCGAGGGTTGCCATCCGGATGCTTGATGGTGTAAAGCCTCAGCTACCAGAGTTTTCCCAATCGCAAAAGATGCGCTATGAGTTGTTGCGTCATAAGGCGATGAACAAGGCTTGCATCACGTTCACATCTGATAGCGTGATGAAGGAAGTGGTGGATTATTATGACCATCATGGTTCGGCTAACGAGCGTATGCTTGCCAACTATGTCTTGGGCTGCGTGTACCGGGATATGCATGAGGCACCAATGGCATTGGAGTATTATAATAAAGCGACGGAGCAAGCCGATACCACTGTCGCAGATTGTGACTATGGCACGCTTTATAGAGTATACAGCCAAATGGGAATTTTGTTTGATAAGCAATACTTACCTTATCAATTGTTAGATGCTTTTGGTAAGGCGGAGAAGTATGCCTATTTGGCAAAGGATACATTCAATGCCATTGTGAATTACCAAAATCGAAGCAGTGCATATTACTATTTAGGAAATACAGATTCTGTTATTGCAATAAATTTGCATGCTGCAAATATGTTCAAGCAAATAGGAGATGACTATAATGCTATGATAGCCTTAGGCTGCAATTCTGACTATTATTTAGAAAAGCAAGACACAATTAAAGCAAAAAAGGCTTTTGAAGCATACTTTTCTACAGGGTATGAGGGAAATTTGGAATATGAAGATTCTAAGGCTTATGTATTATGCCTAAAAGGGTGTTATTATCTGTTTGTAAATAAGTTAGACTCAGCTTATGCCAATCTATCCCTAAGCTTAAAGTTGTGTAAATCATATAGCGTCAAAGCTGCTACAACAAAAACTTTAGCTCAGTATTATGCAAAGGTTAACCAACCATCCTTGGCTATGAAGTATGCCTTGCAAAGTTCTGAGTATAATGATTCAAGTTTGATGGAGGCAAGGAAAAACCAATTACAGCAAATGCAAGCGATGTATGATTATGGTAGAAATCAAGAAATAGCAAGAATGGCTGAGCAGAAAGCGAAACGAAGTACACAAATGAACTATATGATTGTTTTTGCTTGCGTCATTTTGTTCTTATTCCTTTCTTATATTTATAGAAAGCAGCTAGCTCTCAAGAAAAAGAGAATAGCAGCTTCAAAGCTGGTGTATGAGGACTGCTTGCTTAAACTTAAAAGGTTACAGGAAGAAAAAGCTCAACTTGTAGCAGAAAAAGACAAAAAACTGGCTCAAATTATAACAGAGAAAGAAAATGCAATCAGTAAATTAGTGTCAGAGATACATGATATACAAAACAGATACTCATTATCTTCGATGTCCGATGCTTATTTAGTTTTAAAGAATTCTTCCATTTACAAAAAAATCCAATGTATAGAAGCGCATCCTTTGGAAGAAATGAATGAGGAGGATTGGACGGAATTGGCTGATACGGTAGAGGAACTAATTCCTAACTTTATTCCTATGTTGAAGAACCGAGTCAGCGATAGAGATTATCGAATCTGCTTACTGATTAGACTCGGAATTCCTGCATCCTTAATGGCAAGACTTTTAAATCTATCTGATGCAGCAATCTCAAAAAGCCGGAAAACCATGTTGAAAAAGCTGTGTGAAAAGGTAGGAAAGCCCAAGGAATTTGATGAGTATGTGCTACATATCCCATAATTTTTGGCATGGTAAAATTTAGATAAAATACTCATAACCTTTTCATTTTTAGTGTATTTGGTGAATGGTAAAAAATAGGTAAAAATTAAATTAATAATGTTCTTGCGTCTTTCCCTACAATTTTGTACTTTTGCAGCGGAAATTAAAACAAACAACAACTAAAAAATTGAGATTATGAAGAAATTGTTTTTAATGTCAGCCTTTGCGCTGATGGGAGTTGTGGCTAATGCTGCTGAGCATGTTGGAACAGTTGTAACTACGTCTTGTGGAAAACAAATCATGACAGTAGCACTTGAGTTTTTCTCTAAATCAGAGGAATTCGTTGACTATATAGAAGATTTGAACGAAACTTATTGCGGAGAAAGAAAAGGTGCTCATGCTGAAGCACGTATAAATAATGTAAAATAGAGGTTTGCTTATGGATAAAATAATTGTATTTTTGTGTTTTTGTGTATTTCCGTTATTGACAAATGCTCAAACTATATCTGGACCTTTGGCAAATGAGCCTGCAAAGCTAGGTACGAAAAAAATAGTTGATTCTAGTATTATAGAATGTATCTACAACTATCGCGTCATCGACCATAGCTTAGGTGATATGAGAGAGTATCATGCTATCTTAGAATTAGGTGATTCAATTTTTAAATATGAAAGTTATGGCTCATATAGATTGGACTCTGCTCTTGTTGGCAAGCAACAAATGACTCTTGGAGAATTTTTTGATTTCTACAATAAGTATAGTCCCGACTTTAAAGAATTCTTGCTAGAAAATGTAAATGCGAATAAATTATCTTATTATGGTCAGGTCTCAATAGATAAATTTATGTATCATGAGGAGGTTCCTCATATAGATTGGGCTTTATCCGATAGTACGAAAGAAATATGTGGCTATTTATGTCATCAAGCAACAGCTACTTTCCGTGGACGTAATTGGATAGCTTGGTATTGTGATATACCTAAAAGTGTAGGACCTTGGAAGCTAAATGGATTGCCAGGGTTAATTCTTGCGGCGGAAACAGAAGATAAAGAGCATACTTTTTCTGCGATTTCTGTTCGCAAATCAAGTTCACCAATTACTGTCAACGACAAAGAGTATTTCAAGACTACTCGTGAGCACTTTAATCAAGCTTTGGCTGATTATAAGTCTAATCCAGCAAAGTCTTGGAAAAATTCTCCTTTAGCTCCTAAAGATATGAATGGAAAACCTATGCCTATGCCAAAAAGGAAATTGTTCTATAGTCCTTTGGAAAAGGAATAGCAGCAAGGCAGTTTAATAAAAACAAGAGTTTTAGCATGAGTCTTACAAAGCATATTGGGATGGTCGTCCTTGCGTTGCTAATAGCCTTGCCTCTCTCTGCCCAAACTACCCTTTCGGGAATGGTAAGGGACGAGTCGGGAAAAGCTCTTGGCAATGTAATGGTCAGAGCCTACAATCAACATAAGAAGTTGAAGCGTTACGCACAGACGAATCGACAAGGTGAACTTGTCTTTGGAGTACTCTTATTACCAAATGCAAAATAGAGTGAAGGACTTGGGGACTACGATGCGAGAGCACCAAGGTAGCTTTGGGCTTTCTTTCTTCTTGTTAGAGGACTTGGAGTTGTTCGGCGATGTCAGCATGAACTGGCTCAAGGACGCAGACCATCAGGAGTATGAGAGCGATGCCAATGCTGGCATCCGATATAAAAAGAAGAGCATAGAGTTGGAGTTGCTAGCCCAAAACTTGACAAATCAAAGGGTTTATGTGGTCAATAAGCAGATAAAGGAGAGCAATTATCGATACATTTATCAGTTGCGTCCTATCGGATGCACTTTCAGCGTAAAATATAATTTCTAATAATCCAATAAGGATGGTGACTTACTCGTCATCATCCTTATTGTTATCGGCTACGATTTGCGGACCTCTTGCCTTGCCATGAGAAACAGCCATTAAACGATTTATGTTTATAGTTTAAAATATTGGAGTAATTATGACAAAAATAACTAAATATACAATACTGATTTTTTTAGTAGCTTTACAAGTTGTCTATTTAATAGAAATAATAGAAAGGGTTATTTTAAATAAATGGAGTGATATATTCTTTCCATGTATTTTTTCTTTATTTATTTGGAATGCTATCTATATATTTTACAGAAAGGTAAAATAATAAAAGGCCGCAAGTTACCAATACGAATAAAAGTTAAAAGTGCGTTTCTTTAGTTTACTCAATGGTAAGAGTTGCGTATTTTCTAATAAGAATAAGTATGTAGGAAACATATAAAAGAGATATACAATGGAAAAGAAAATGATGAAACAAATGATGATGGCGTTGCTTTTGGCGATGATGCCTTTTGCAGCAAGCGCACAGGAAACTCCTGTCGTACAGGAACAAGCAGATAGTTTGCTGTCTCCTAGTATAATGGTGAATCGACATTTCTATGTCAAGGATTTGCCTTTGGATGTATCGAAGGTGAAGTATATGTCAGCCATCAAGTATGGAGAAAATGGCAACTTGATGGTTTTTACGATGTATCCCAACTTTACTATGCCTAAGGAATGGGAAAAATATGAGATACCTCGCAGTAGAGTGAAATCTCTATCAGAGATAGAAGACCGAATAGAGACTTATCAGCAGATGTTGTCTTTGACGAGGCATAACGAGAATGCTGACGCATTGAGTGGCAAACCGTTGCCAGGTTCCTTTGCTTTGCACGATTTGAACGGAAAACTTTGGACAGAACAGTCGCTCAAGGGACATAAGGTAGTTATCAACGCATGGTATTCAGGCTGTGGACCTTGTTTGCGAGAAATGCCTATCCTTTCGGAGTGGAAGAATAAGTATCCTAATGTGATATTTCTCTCTGTAAACTTTGAGAGAGCTGATAAGGTAAGGAAGATAACGGAGGCACGTGGCTTCAATTGGACTCATCTTTATGGTGATAATTATTTCGTGAAATTTGTTGGCTCAGGCGGTTTTCCTCTCTTTATTGTCCTAGGTGAGGATGGCTTGATACGTTATATGGTGAATGGTACCAATGAGAAGATACGTCAGGATATTTTGAACGTTATTAATAAGTAGTAAAAGCCAAAGGGGGCATGAACACAAAATGCCCCCTTTGGCTTTTACTACTTATTCTGGGGGTGTAATTTAAACTGTGTCAAGGCTTGTTCTTAACTTTCATTCCCACTCCCTGCTGGGGGCATGCCCCCAGCAGGGAAGCCTTTTCGGCTGCAAAGTTACATAATT
>NZ_JBQKLN010000049.1:0-29512 GCF_052116205.1 Prevotella sp. Sow4_E9_plate
TAGCTCAATACATGGGGGCTACTCGCCCCCAAACCCCTCGGTGTTTTCAGGTATAGATTATTAAGCCTGAAACCCCCTCAGATTTTTGCACTTCTATTGAGAACTTGCCATCGGAAAAAGTATCATTTTAGCAATATTCGTTATGCTAACAGGAAGCCCAACCTTCGGACAAGCAAGACGAGGCACTACACAAAAAGCTCATACAACAACTGTCACTAAGCCAAGCCCAAATTTGGTGAACGACTTTAACAAAAAAATCAAAAACCATTATTTCTTCAACAATAAGTCGAACAATAATGAGTGGGACATAGTATTCAAACCTGCTAATACTGAAGGAAAAGGCGGTGGAAATATCGTGATACCTATATCTAAACTTGGTCTCTCATTCTCATACAACATCACTGCCAACGGAAGCATCTACATCAAGATTGATAACGTAAATATGAAGGAGGAGAAGATAACATGGCAAACAAATCCCGATGGGGTCATTTTAGAAGATATGTTTTTCCAGTTGCAGAGCGACTCGCTTAAATACAATGAACTTGTAAATTGGAATCAGAACGAAGAGCCTGAAGTATTCCCTACAATAAATTACTACGAGGCCCAAGAATTTGACACCGTTGATGAAAAGCCATCTTTTCCTGGCGGTGAAAACGCTATGAAGTCTTTTCTGAAGAGCAATGTAAAATATCCTGCTACGGCACTGGAAAACGGCGTACAAGGACGTGTACTCGTACAGATGATCATAGAGAAAGACGGCTCCATATCTGATGTTAAGGTTGCTAGCGGTGTTGACCTATCACTTGACAAGGAAGCTATACGTGTTGTTAAGGCTATGCCAAAGTGGAATCCAGGTAAACTGAAAGGTATTGCTGTACGTGTAAAAAACGAAGTTCCTGTTGTATTTGCATTATAATAAGAATCTATACCAAAAACGGAAAAGTGGCTGCAGTAAAGTGGTAAATACGTAAATTATATATTACAAGACAATGAAAAAGAAACATTTTTTTATCATGATGCTTGTCTGTTTCACAACAAGCATCATAAGTTGCTCCAACAGCAATAGAAACAGTTCTGAAAATGGAATAGACTCAGCTGCCATAGCACAAGCTAAAGCAGACAGTATCGCTAGGGTCGACAGCATAGTTCGTGCTGATAGTATTGCAAAAGCAGACAGTATTACTAAATCAAACAATTTGGCAGTAGGAATGTCTGTAAAGGAGGCATTACAGAAGTCTGGCGTCAAGAAAGATTGCGCAGATGCATTTGATGGTCAACACGAAGGAGATGCCTTAGTTTTGATACAAAACGGCAAGAAGTTTCTCACAAATGTTAGTTATCACATGAAGAACGGCTTTGCTGAATGTGATCATCTCAACTTTACCCTTTTGCCAGACAGTTATGAAGGTGACATCACTCTGGTTAGAGCCAAGGACTGTGCTGCATCCGCAAAAATTGTAAAGGAAATCAAATAACAAGCCTCATGAGACATTCTATTATCACAGCATTAGGCGTTTGCCTAGTCGCATCATTTACCGCCTGTGGCAATAAACAGACTAAAGATGCTGAAACCGTAGACAGTACGGCAATAAAAGACACCATCGTTTCCGAAAAAGTAGAGCCACAAGTGGACTATACAAAAATCTTTAGCGACACAGTTGCACAAAGAGGAAAAATGGTATATAAGGTAACACGCCAAGTAGAAGACGACATCGTATATGATGACGAAAGAGACTTGGATAAGAGCACATTTACTGAGTCTTTGCGCATCACCTTCAAGAACAATGGCAAAGTCAGCATCAAGGAAACCTTGCAAGACGACGCCACTTGGAGTGGAGAATGGGAAGCGAATGGCTATGACATAACTGTTTACGCCAACGATCTAGTCCTACGAGGTACCGTTTCCAAAGATTACAAGACACTTGAACTTACCTCAGAATCTATCAGCAAAGTAAGTTGGACAGGTTCTAGAAAATTAAGACTTCAATAAACCAATTACACTCATGGCTTTCCTATTGATATAATAGCGAATGCCATGAGTGTTTTCTTTATTTTCATCCTACGGGAGAGGAGAAGAGTATCTTCTAAGAGACTAAAGGTTAACTCCGTTAGAGACAAAAAATATGAAAACCACCTTATTGTGATATCAATCTTCCAAATGATGGCACTCGAAGGTTTCATCTTTCGACAATCTGACATTTTCTGAAGGATAGCGAAACAAATCCAACCAACACACACAAAAGCCAATATTTCGACTAAAAACGCCCTATATTTTGAACTTGGAACGGAATGGAACGCTGTAAAAGCAGAAAAAACACCTATTTTTGCAAAAAAATCAGCTCACAATGATCAACTTTAGAAAAAAAATGGTATATTTGCAGTGCTGTTATAAACAAGCAGCAGACATGTTAAGGAAACAACCATGCTTGGTTCGTACTGAGAATCTGGACAATTCATTGTACACAAGAACGAAGACAGAAGTTGTTCACCCAACCGTGTATTATTGTATCCATTCCGCTTCGGCGGGATGGGTATCAACATATACCCATTGGTGTGAGCTGATTTTCATTCTTTGTGTACAGGTAGTCCAGAACCTTCAGAACAGAATGAAATTGGTTCGCACCTTTTTTGTGCCTAAGAACAAAATAACAAACAAGTAAATGATAAGCTTATGAGACAACAGAAAGCACCTATTGATTACCAACTGGATTATATGGAACGACTCTTCTACAACATGAAGCACAAGAAGACCGAAAGCTATGTAATCCATCGTATCTGGGACAAGCTAGATGATGCGAGCATACTCTTCAAAGGGCAACAGGAAGTTTTGTTACCTAATGGAAAGCATGCCCTTGCCGACCTGTATTTACCCCAACTCAACATCTTCGTAGAAGTAAATGAACCCTACCACGAAAATCAGGTTGAAGAGGATGAATACAGAAACACCAACATCGTAAATCTCACCCATGGCGACCTTTACATTATAAGATGCGGCAAACCTGAAAAGAAAAGAGAATGGAGAACTCTTGAAGAGATTCACCAACAGATAGATGAATGTGTTGCCTGTATCAAAGAAAAAATAGCCCAATCTAGAGACAGCATCAAGCCTTGGAATATGAGCAAATGGCTCACTGTAGAATACCATAAAGAGAAAGGCATTCTGAATGTTGAAGATCAAGATTGTCTAAGAACTATAGATGATATCTGTGCCATATTCGATACTACTCCAAAGCATCGTGGTTTTCAAAGAATGGGAACTACTCCTGTGCCTGGCAAGGAGAATTTTGAGGTTTGGTATCCTAATATCAACAACCGAAGTGGTTGAAGTAACGAACTCTCTGATGACGGTGAAATCTTTACCGAATACAACAAAGATGACAAAAAGCGAGAGGAGCATGTAGCTGATTGTATAAAAGACAACAAGAAGCGAATCGCTTTCTTCCGTACCAAAGATGCACTTGGCATAGAGCTTTACCGATTTGTCGGTGTATTCCACTTAGATACAGATGCAACCCGAAAAAGGGGAAAGTGCATCTGGCATAGAGAAAGTAATATATATGAACTGTAATATACTTAAATAAAAAATTACGAACTATGTACAATGAACAAATTGAAGCGCTTATCAGTGCAGCTTTGGCTGATGGCATATTAACCGAAAAAGAGAAACAGATTCTCTTCAAGAAAGCAGAATCTATGGGAATCGACCTCGATGAGTTCGAGATGGTTCTTGATGCCCGTTTGGTTGAGTTAAAAAAGAAAGAAGCTCAAAAGGCTGAACAGCATCAGTTGGAAATGGAGAAAGCAAAGGCTGCTCAAAAGTCTGCGCCAAAATCTGATAAATATGGAGAGATTAGAAAATGCCCTGCTTGTGGAGCTTTAATCAAAGCTTTTCAAGCAAAATGTCCTGAATGTGGATATGAATTTGCTAGTATTGAAGCTAATCTGTCTTCTAAGAAACTCGCAGACAAATTGAATGGCTCATTTTTAGGAATGCAAAAGAAAACTATTATCGAATCATTCCCTATTCCTAATACAAAAGCCGACTTGTTAGAATTTCTAACATCAATGAAGCCGCACATCAATGATGGTTCTAGCTTGTCATCTGCATATTGGAAGAAATATCAAGAATGCATCAACAAAGCTCAGATATCATTCCCTAATGACAAAGACTTTCAAGGTTTTTACGACACATTTGAACAAGACAAAAAAACGCATAAAATCAAGAGCTTCTTCAAATCGAAGACATTCATTGCTTGCGTAGTTCTGCTATGCCTTGGCGGATGCAGTTGGTATAGCTCGCACAGCTTTAACACAACATTGGAAGGGATTAAAGCACAAGAAGATGCAAATATACAGGAGATCAAAGACTTGTCACAAACCGTCAATGCAAATTTGAAAGAAGGAGATATTGACGCAGCTTCCGATGCTTTGGAAAATTGCACCGTTGACTTGTCAGGAACAGCTAGCGATCTATATCGTTCTTTACTGAGTAAAGTTGTCCTTGCATATAAGTCAAACGGTGATTCTGACAAGGCTAAATCTTTATTCCTCGCAGGTTTACAAAAGCTTCCATCTTATGACAAAGACAAGATGGAAGAACTGGCATCAGAAATAGGCGTTGACTTGAACTCTGACGAATCTAGTTCTACAGAATATTTCGACAAAAGTTCGAGCAAGGAAAGTGATGTGACAGAAGACGAAACTTCTGCAGATGAAACTTCACCTGATGTAGATAGTGAAGACGAATCCTCAACAGAGAACTAACCTTTTAAAAAAAATATTATGGGACTATTCGGATTTGGAAGTAAAGGAAAGTCGGGTGGATTGATGAATGTCATCCGCTGCGACGAACAAGAATACTTGGTATGGAAGTGGCGACCAGAAGGACAGGAAGCCAACTCTACATCAAGAGAAAACGCTATCAGATATGGTAGCAGTTTGAGAGTGAAAGAGGGAGAAGTTGCAGTCTTCGTCTATAAACAAAAAGGCAATGGAGTCATGCAAGATTTCATTGTTGGTCCATACGACGATACCATAAAGACAGCCAACTTTCCTATCTTAACTGGTATTGTAGGTTTGGCATTCGGTGGTGAATCACCATTCCAAGCAGAAGTGTATTTCATCAACTTGGCAGGCATCATACAAGTAAAGTTTGCCGTGCCATACTTTGATGTCTATGATCCACGTTTTTTGGATTTTGCTGTGCCAATGGCTGCAAGAGGTTCAATTACATTCCAGCTAGAGGATTATCAGGCATTCATCAAGTTACATCGCTTGATTGACTTCGACTTGGAAGCATTTAAAAATCAAATAAAAGATGCAGTCAAGAAATACGTCAAGGGGTTCATCACCAACGTTCCATCGGACAATCAGATACCAGTATTACAGATTGAGCGTAAGGTAATGGAAATTAGCGACTTGATACAGCAGAAGCTAACACCAGCTTTCACCGACGACTTCGGTGTCAAGTTGAAACGTTTCGACCTTTCAGCCATCGAGCCAGACAAGGAAAGCGAAGGTTACGAAGAGCTGCGCCGTCTCACTGCAGGTCAACAAGCCAAGACTATCGAAGCTCAGACAGACATCAACATCAAGAACATGCAGGACACTCAACGCATCAATGCAGAGAACATGGAAGAAACCATGCGCATTCAACGTGAGGAAAGTCAGCGTGCTCAACGTCTGCAGACTGAAAGTAACTTCATTGGAGCTCATGCCATCAACCAGCAAGCAGAAGTGCTCAAAACTGGAGCACAGAATCTTGGGCAGATGGGCAGCATGAATATGGGCGGCAATGGTGGTAGCAGTATGAACCCTGCCGGAATCATGACAGGTATGGCTATGGGTGGAGCCATGGGACAACAGATGGCAGGTATGATGAACCAAATGGGCAATGCTATGAATGGCCAGATGAATACCCCACCACCTCCACCAAACGTGCAATACCATGTTTCTGTGAATGGTCAACAAGCAGGTCCTTTCAATATGAACCAGCTACAGCAGATGGTGCAACAAGGACAACTCACACCTCAGACATACGTATGGAAACAAGGCATGACAGGATGGGAATTGGCAAGCAATGTGCCTGAATTAGGAAGTCTCTTCCAAAGTACAGCAACTCCTCCTCCACCTCCACCAATGCCATAAAAAAAAGAGACTATGGACAATTACAATTCATTTAGTACCATCGACCATCTCGTAGAGTTTGGTATGGGAATGGCCATTGCTCAACAAATGGTGAGCACAATGAACCATTGCATTGGAAACATGCAGATAGCAGGAACGGGCAACAACCTCAAACAAGGAAAGTCGCCCGTCCAGTATCATGTTCTTGTCAACAATGCCGTTGCAGGAGGGTTCTCCGAAGAAGAGCTTGCAACATTGGCTAAAGCCAAGTCACTCACATCAGAGACCATGGTATGGAAACCTGGCATGAGTGGATGGATGCAAGCCAAGAATGTACCAGAAGTGCAAAAAATCATATTATTGAACCCATAAATGATTAATGACATGAAAATCGATTTAGTCAGGACCATAGTTGCCATTTGCATAGGAGCCCTTTTAGGATGGGGCTTCTATGCGATGGCACAAGACTCAATGAATGGTCAGCCATTAGGTTTTGCCATCGGAATAGAGACTGCTCTATTAGGAATTGGTTTAGTGGGTATCGAATATGAGGAATATCCTCGTTCTGGTACGATGATTCGAGCAACTTGCGCCCTTGGGACCTTGGTGCTATTAGTATTAAATGCCATTTATGCATATACTGGAGTCAATACCTCTTTTTATATATTAAATGGCATCATATCTCTCATTTTACTATTAACTGTAAATGGTATTTATAAAAGTAAACAATAATCCTTTAATTATATTGATATGGGAATCATAACTGATTTTTTGATAGATAAAGCTAAGGACGCAGCTGTGTCTAAAGCTAAAGATATAACCGTTGATAAAGTGAAAGATGCGGCAATTGACAAAGCTAAAGACATGGTAATTGAAAAGGCCGAAGATATATATATGAGCGAAGAAGATAAAGCAGAAAGAGCTGGATGTGCCAGCAATATATTACGTTTTTTCATTTCTCTTGTCTGGCTAATTGTGGTTCTCGGAATTGATATTCTATCTTTCATCGTCTTTAACCCACTCATTGGAGCAGGACTAGAACTCTGCATTTTCGTAATCACTTTATGTATTCCATTCTTAAGAAAGAAAGGAACACTCACACGTTGGTGGGGATGGTTGGCACTTCTCTCAGCTATAAGTTTGCTCGGAATTGCATTTGGTCGCTAATATAACTATATATAAATATTAATACATTAATTTAAAACACAAGAATTATGAAGAAAAAACTTTTTAATCTGTTTGCTATTTGCTTATGCGCTATAGCATTCTTGGCTTCTTGTGGCGGTCCTAAGGATGCCACAAAAGAATTAGAAATTTCAAATGCAGAAGTCTTAGGAGACAGTGCCGATGTCGTTTCTATCGTAGATGGAACCTATACTCTTGTAGGAGTCGTACCAACCGACATTACCCAAACGCTATCTATTAAGATTAAATTACGTCTCGAAAGACCAATCCAAGACAAAGACTTGCATATAAGTGGTTGGAATCTTGAGATCTTAGACAAGAATGGTACATCACTACTCGACAAATTAATTCTAAAGGATAGTGAAGACAGTAAACTTCTCAAATTTGTTACAGAGGGAAAAGAAGGTGAAGAGAAAGAGTTTACCTTCCAATACAGCATTGCAAATGGTGATTTATATAAAAAAATCATGAATGACGCTGCAAATATTAACTTAAAAGACGTTTCGTTCTACAAAGAGCAATACTATAGCAGCGAGTCGTCTGAAGTTACTGATGAAGAAACTACTGATACAGATAGTAACACCGACGTTGAATCTGATGACATTTCAAGTAACAATGTTGACGAGATTCTCAAAACTTATAGCGAATACGTTGACAAATACATCCAGTTTATGAAGAAAGCTGCCAATGGTGACTTATCTGCCATGACAGAATATGCAAGTCTGCTGAAGAAAGCACAAGAATTTGACGAAAAGTTGAAAGAAGTCAAGGGAGATATGACAACTGCACAAATGAATAAATTCCTTGAAATTCAAAAAAAGATGCTTTCAGCAATGCAAGAAGATACGAACAACTAATAAAAATCGAGTAGGAGGTAAATACTAATAGTAGGAATTTACCTCCTATTAGTATTAAGTATGAACACTTTCACAAAACTTCAGAAGCCAACGAAAGTTCTATAAACAGCTAAAGCATTACATGTATTATGAAGAATTCAAGCATTTGGCTGAGCATCCACACCATCGGGATGTTCCTGCCATCTTCAAAATCGAAGTTTTAGAAACAGAGGAGCTGGAGGAGAAAGACAAGATCTTCCGCCAGGCTCATGAATGCAGCATCCGCAACAAGGAACAGATAGAGAAGTCTGAAAAGTGCGGTTGCTTCAGCTGCTGCGAAATCTTCACACCATCTGAAATCACGGATTACCTTCCTGATGAGCCGCCTACAGCTGAATGTCCCTTCTGCCATACCGACTCCGTAATAGGTGATGCCTCCGGCTTCCCTATCACCAAGGATTTCTTGAAGAAAATGAAGAAGAGATGGTTCTAGGCGATTTTTCAACGTTTTTCACCGACCTGCCCCCTATCTCATGGGGGCAGTATCAGTTATAAAAACGGACATTAAAATACCATTTATCCAAAGAGATCATTCATCCTTACCTCACTATTCACCAATCCACTATGCATATTCTGCTTCACCCCATAAGTCGTGATGAAAGTATGCAGCAATGCCTTCTTCGTCTTGGTCGCCACAGAGAAGGAAGACATCCTGTCACGCAGCCGCTGCTCATAGCTGGCATCTATCACAAACTCATCCTTGGCATATTTCATCTCACAGATATTGATAGCTCCATCAGCACGGTCTATCAGCATATCTATCTGACCTCCTCGCCATTCTGCACCAGTAGAATCTACAAAAGGACGGCAGGACCAGGAATAAACATTCGCCAAAACACCAGAAATACCCAATGCCTTCTTGATCTGTGGGATATGATGTAGGCATACCTGTTCGAAAGCATAACCGCTCCAGGCTGTTCTATTTTCCGAATTACGCATGTTACTCCAGAAGTTCTTATCCTGCCCACTGTTATTTGCCACAAAACGGGTATAGAACAATGAGTATAAGTCAGTTAACTGATATAGGGCATCCCTTTCACTCTTTCCTATGGTAGCATATTTCCTGATAAAATCGCATTTCTTCAGATTCTCCAGGATTTCTGATAACTGTCCACCGCCTTTCAGTTTCAACTCATCCATCAATTCCTTACGGGTCATCCCCTTCATTTTTTCAGAAAGCACCTCTACTATCTTGCGATAATGCTTGGAGTCATTAAAGAGGGAACGGAAGAGGAAATCGAATTCTCCACGTAATGGCGAATCCTGCGAGAAAAACAGTCTGTCGATGCACACATCTAACGGCACACCACGCTCCAGCATATCAAGATAATAAGGAATACCCCCCAATATCATATACACATCCAATACCTGCTGGCGGGTAAGAGCAAGGCCTTTCAATTCGTTTAAGAACAGTTCTGTCTCGCCCAGAGAGAATGGAGCCAGATAGATCTGCCGGGTAACGCGACCATACAATCCGCCCTTATCGCCTATAAACTTAGCCAACATCCATGTGGTGGAAGAACCACAGACGATAAGTTTCAGTTGAGGGACCATAGAAGCCCATGAATTCCAGAAATAACTGAAAGCTGCGATAAAATTGCTTTTGGGCGTATCCATCCAAGGCAACTCATCAAAGAACAGAACAATCGGTTCCTGCTGAGATAAGCCCGACAGATATTCACGCAAAGCAGCAAAAGCCTCAAACCAGGTTTTCAGCTTGGGCACGGTCTGCTTAGCATACTGCGCCAACGCCATCCGAAACTGCTCCAGCTGTACCGCACGGCTCACTTCATACATACCAATAAAGGAAAAGGCAAACTGGTCGTTGAATATTTTTCGAACCAGAAAAGTCTTTCCTACGCGCCTACGACCATAGATAGCTATCAGTTCTGCCTTGTTGCTTTTACAACGTTCCAGAATGAGTTTCTGCTCATATTCACGTCCTATTATTCCGTTTGCATCCATAACTTTCTGATTTTATTTCATTTATACTAAATTTTATCGGTGCAAAGATAAACAAAAAAAATGAAATCTGCAAGGATAGTACCGCCCTAACTACCTTTTTTAACATAGTTAGGGCGCACCTATAAACGATAACACCGCCCTAACTACCTATTTTATATAGTTAGGGCGGTGCTATCTACAAATATTACTTCTTTTCTTCCAGATGCTTCTTCACGGCATCCTCGATATCAGCCTTGTAATTCAAGCCGTAGAGGCGGTAGAGATCCTGCATGTGGAGCATTCTTGGGAAGAAGTTCTCCAGGTTGCGCTTATCCTTGGCAGTCCACTGCACCTCAGAAAGGGCGGCAAGTCTTGGCAACAACTCCCACTCCATCTTCTTGGCATCCTTTACCCACTCGGTCCAGATACAACCCTCGGCACCGATGATGTTCTGCTGCTCGGCAGGAGTCAACTTATCAGAGCAAGGATCCAGATCATATACCCGCTGGATGCTAGGAATACCCTCTATCTTGTTGATGCGAGGATTGCTGAAATAGAAATTCGAAATAGGAGCCACGATGGTTGGATGACCTTCACGGGCTGAACGGATGCTGGCATTCACACTGGTCCAACCGCAAACGGTGATGTCCTTGGATGGAGTTCCTTCCAGAATCTCATCCCAACCCATCATCTTTCTGCCACGGTTTCTGATCTGCTTCTCTATCTCTCCCATAAACCAGGTCTGGAGCTGCTCCTCCTTGCTGTGATTAGGAAGTTCCTGGATACCGAGCTCTGCAATCTTCTTCTGACAGTTCCCGCAAACCTTCCAGCGGTTCTTTGGGCACTCATCGCCACCAATATGAATATACTCTGATGGGAAAATATCCATGATTTCATCCATCACGTCCTTGGCAAACTGAAGGGTCTGAGCCTTGCCGGCACACAACACATCCTCGAAAACACCAAAACGGGTAGCTACCTCGTAAGGACCACCGGTACAGCCCAACTCCGGATAAGATGCCAGGGCAGCCAGCATGTGGCCCGGCATATCCACCTCCGGAATCACGGTGATGTATCTGTCGGCAGCATACTTCACGATTTCGCGAGCTTCCTCCTGAGTATAATAACCTGACACGGGAACGCCATCAAACTCGTTCTTGTTGGTTGGCAGGATGGTTTCCTTGCGCTTGGAACCGATCTGGGTAAGCATCGGATACTTCTTGATTTCAAGACGCCAGCCCTGATCCTCGGTAAGGTGCCAGTGGAAATAATTGATGTTGTGCATCGCAAAGACATCAATCAACTTCTTGAGATAAGGTACGCTGAAATAATGACGGCCCACATCGATCATGAACGCACGATAAGCAAAGCGGGGAGCATCGGTAACCTCGGCTGCAGGAAGAGAAACGCTCTTCACATTCCGGGTGATAGGCAATGCCTTCATCACACTCTGGATGCCATAGAAGATACCAACATGAGAGGTGGCTGAAATGGTGATGCCATTTTTGTTGACCACCAGAGAATAAGCTTCAGATTTAGTATCGCCAGCATTCAGCGCCAGACGGATCTGACCCTTCGCCTGCTTGTCGGTAGTCTTTACCCCGATACCGGTTACCTCCTTGATATGAGATGCCAGGAACTCGGCATCCTTCTTCTGCTTCTCATCTCCAGCAGCATAATAGATTGTAGTTTTGGCTGTGATGCGGAAAGGAGCGCTACTCATCTCCTTGACTTGCTGAGGCAATGGAACAATCTGCCAACTGCCCATGTTCACATCCTTGGCTGATAATGAAAGGCTAGCCAAAAAAGCCATAGTTAGAATGATTCTTCGTATCATAATTTTGAATGAATAGGTTTTAAATCACTGCAAAATTACGATTTTATACCGAAAGTACGGCATAATTTGAAGAAAAGCATCCTTCACTATGGCTTTTTTAACCTATTTTGGGTCTGGAAACTGCCAGATGACGGTTTCTAGAACAGATTCACGATGCGGTCGATGTCAACCGAAAGTCCCACAGAGAAGGTGCGACCGGTGGTCATCGCCGAACTCCAATAATACTTCTCTGGTGTATAATCGAAGAGATTATCTACCGTGAAGTTCAGATTGACGGCATCCAGGAATCGCTGCTGAAGCGTGAACTTCCACAACTGATAACTGCTGTCATGCTTCTCGATGTTCGTATCAGGAGAGGACAGGTATCTGCCTGACAGAGCGGCATTGATGCGATAGAACGAACAGAGCTGACGATCGTAGTCGAGACGCCAGGTTGCAGAATGCGGACGAGGCTGGGAGAACTGGGAATCTACGCTTCTGCCACCTACATGGAGATAACTGTAGTCGAGTTTCACACCAAGTCCCATATCCGAACGGTACTGGGCACTGAAGTCGATGCCGCTCACCTCTACTCCATCCTCATTGCAATAACGGGAAGCCACATCCGGCTGACCGGTTCCCGGGGTATAATCGGCATAATCCTCGGTAGTGATGCGCTTATCATACTTATTATAATAGCCCATCAGGGTAAGACTATACTGACCGGTAAAGAAGCCAGCATTCTTCACCCTGCCGGTATGCTCCAGCGCCAGGTTGAAGTTGTCGCTCTTCTCCGGCTTCAAATCCGGATTGCCATAAATCATCTGCATGCCCGCCATATCAAAGTTCATATACATCTCCTTCAAGGTTGGGGCACGGAATCCGCCGGCATAGTTGGCACGGATGGAAAAGCCCTTCCACTTGGTCATCAGAGCCAGACGACCGGTAGTGGCATGCTGGCTGGATGCAGAGAAGTAATCATGACGAAGGCTAGCCACGATGTTCAACCACTGCAAAGGATTGTAATCGAACTGGGCGAAAGCATCGTATGAATTCTGAGTCTTGGAACCATTGTTGGCAAACTGATAGGTGGTGAGATAATCGTTCAGGAAATCAGCACCTGCCGTCAATGTGTTCTTGCCGAAGATATGGGAATAGAGGGCACGGACGGTGTTCTGACGATTGGTATAATCGTGATCGTGAGTGCGCTCATTATTCACAAATCGGGTCTTGTCATACTGGTCGAAGCCGTATGAAATCTCCAGATTATCATTCTCCGAGAGATTCATCACGGTCTTCAGTCCGGCAGAATAATCCTTATAGTGATCATCGTAGTTGCTGCGATTGCTGATACGATTGAAATAGCCGCCACGACCTATCAACTTCACCTTATTAGAAAGCTTGTAGGTAAGACGCTCCTTCACATTGAAAGTCTCACCACCATAGATATGGAGGATGTTGGATTCTGTATCGAAAGGACTGGTGAGCTGCACCTCATCTGATGTGGTGCGCTGGATGCTGGTCTGCGAATTCCATTTCCCGGCATTGAAGCTGAAGCTTCCGCCGTGGCGCCACTCCTTGTTGAAGTCGTTGTAGCGGGTGTTGACATTGGCAGTCCAAGGCTCGCTGTTTTCACGGGAAATGATATTGATGACTCCGGCTACGGCACTGGCACCATAGAGCGCCGAAGCAGCACCCTTCACAATCTCGATACGTCCCACATTATCCAGATTCAATCTGCTGTAATCTACATTATCCATGGTTTCACCAGCCAATCGCTCACCATCTACGAGGAAGAGCACGGCGTTTCCACCGAAACCATTCATGTTGAGAGAAGTCTCCTGGTTCATGGCATAGCCGAATTCCAGACCCGGCATCTGCTCGGTGAGGAGGTCCTGGATATTGGTAGCATCGGCAATCTTGATATCATTGGCGGTAATCAGACGGGTTACCATAGGAGCATCCTTCAAAGCCTTCGGAGTTCGGGTTGCGGTAACTACCACCTGATCGAGGGCTGTAGCATCCGGTTGAAGACGAAGGACATGCTGCTCACCTTTTCTCTCATCCGCTTTCAGTACGAAAGTCTGAGTCTGATAGCCCACAAAGCTCACCTTCACTCTCACCGCTCCCTCCTTGCTGTAAGGAATGCGGAAATATCCGTCTTCATCAGTGGTTACTCCTCCCTTGGCATTCACCATCTGGACGGTGGCACCCACCAGAGGTGCGCCCGAATCATCGAGCACTCTACCCACGATATCTCCCTGGGTTTCAGCTTTCAGATTCAGGCACAATCCGCAAAGGATCAGGAATAGTGCGAATATCTTTTGTTTCATCGAATTATATCAAAGTTTATCCTGAAACAATCCTTTTATTTTGTACAAACAAACTTAGCAATCATCGGCATAGGCATCTTGCCATACTGTATTGAGTAGTTGACAGTCAGCGTTTTGTCCTTCAAAGTACCCTGCAAGGTTACGGTATAGTTCTTCTCTGCACCATTCACGGTAACAGTACCGGCATAGTTTTCCTGAGCAAATGCATAAGCACCATTGGAACCGGAAACCTTTACTGCAGGAACCTCTAGAGCAGGAAGAGCCATCATGCCCTCGCCGCAAGCAGGTAAGGTAACCTTGACGGTAGCATCATCAATAGCCTCAATCTTCATAGTAACATTATCGTATGTAGAAGCCTCGCCCATTACGGTCATATCCAGAGAGCTGGTGTATGAACCGGCAATCTCCTTGGCAGCTGCCACAGTATCATTATCATCATCACTGCTGCAAGAGTTGAATGCTACACACATAGAAACCAAAGCCAACATCATGGCCATCATTGTCTTAAACTTTTTCATTTTCTTATTTTTCTTTTAGTTACAATATTATTTATTCAAGTTCAGAAGTTAAAGGAGTTATCGCTCCCTACGGTCGCTGAGGAGTTAAGACAATAGTCTTTTTGGCGTAGTTTTTAAGCAGCAAGACATACGCCTTAACTCCTTTAACTTCCTGATATACGGAAATTCAATTATTTATCTTCCGGAACATAGATGATTTCGCCATTCTCCAGCTGGTAAGCGATGCCCACCTTCTTTCCCTTGTTGCCAGATTTCTGGCTCTGGTCTTCAGAAGGAGTATAGCGATTGATCTTCTGTCCATCCTTGGTAATGATTTCCATATTCTCCTTGCCAGGGTTCTTCACCATCGTGAAGTTATCCTTGCTGAACATTTCCGTCATATTATAGCGCGAAACGAGGGCTACCATCAGGGCGAGGGCAAATACCATCGCCACATCGAAGAGGTTGCTCACTACGCTCATCGGATCATCATCCTCGCCATCATGTGCAAGCCTATTTCTGCGTCTCTGTCTCATAAATTATATGTCTTTAGTTTTTTACCTTTAAAAGCCTTTTTTACCTTTTTACTTTTTTACCTTTTTACCTTTAAAAGCCTTTTTGCTTTTCCTCCAAAAGGTCTGCCATAAATTCGAGGTTGCTCATATCCTCAGTGTACCAGCGGTTCTTGGTCTGCTTGGTTACAAAACCGATGGCTGCAGAAAACAATCCCACTACGGTGGTAGCGAAAGCCACCTGCATATTGTAAGCCATCGAAGCAATATCACCGGTGGAAAGACCTACCAGGGCTGGACCCATCGGAATCAAGGTACCCATCAAACCGAGCATCGGACCCATCTTCAGAAGAGTAGAAGGAAGAGAAAGATCCTTCTCAACAAACTGGGCATACTGGTCGAGGATGCGGTTCACCTGCGCCTTACTCTGACGATTGTCCACGAGTTTCTTCATATAGGAAACGATGACAGCCTGCTTGTTCTTTGGCAAGCGATCGCCCAGGGTATCGATATTATCGAGCGTCAGGTTGTTCATCTGTTCACGAATCTCCGCACCCGACTTGCGTTTTACAAGATACTGTCCGAAGAAACCTCCGAGGAGCAGCAAGGCTCTGAGGAAGAAGAAAATCAACAAAATAATCACAGGAACCAGCATGCCTGTGGAAATCCAAAACAATACATCTGATATGTAATTCATTATACTCTATATTTTTTAATTTGATAATTGTAAACTGCCCATCCGATAGCCATTCCTACGATGACGATGGCGATGACACCCAGAAGCGAGAGGGCATCGAAACTATTGAAGCCTGCCACGGCAGTCCTGCCATTCACCGTACCGATGATGCCCATCAATCCGAGCAGCACCTCTACCAGAAAAAGCAGTTCCAAGCGGATTGGTCGCTCCGGCAAGAGCCATCTCAAACTATAGGTGAATACCGGAGTCAAGACCAGCAGCACTACAGCAAGCACCCATGCTACTACCTGGAACGATACGCCGGGAAGATGGAAGATGGTCATCACCAGAACGCTGAACAGCACAGGGAAAACCAGCAACCCCGGGAAGTACTTCAGGAAGATGAAGAACACCCATTTGCGGCGGCTCACATGTTCCGAAGTCTTCAGAGCTACGTGGTGCACACAGAAAAGCATCGTGAGTGCCACGTCGATACTCAGCAGCACCGCCATATCGAGCATCAGCTTCTGGTCAGCTATCCAGGCCGCAATCTGCGTCTTCGACTGCTCGATGGCGAATGGCCAGGTCATTCCCACGAAAAAGGCTACGAGCACCGAGATGATCATAATCTCCTTCACTCCGTGGAAGGTCTGCTTCAGCACAAAACTGAAGCAAACCAATATCATCATTACTAAAACTAATGTCTCCACTTTTTTTTAAAATGTTGAATGTTAAATGTTGAATGTTGAATTATTCTTCATTGTTAAGTGTTGAATTATTCTTCACTCATCATTTTGCGACGACGTCGCAAATATATCGCGAGCACAACGAAAGCAACGATGACGATGACACCTACTACGATGCCGCTCACCACAGTGGTGGTCTTCTGAGCCTCCTCATTCAGCGTCTCCTTCTTCATCACCATACCCTTGTCGCTGCTGTTCTTCGCAGCCTCAGCATCACGAATCTGCTCTACATTCTGCTGATATTCCTTGGCAGAAGCAGCATCGGTCTTGCTGGCGATATAGTTGCGGAGCTTGGCATTATCGCAGACGAAACCGGAGCATGAAGGCTTATACTTGTTCACGGTCTCGGTATGAAGCTTGGCAATGTCCTTGAGCTGCTGGGGAGTAGCCTTCCACATTCCCTTGCGGGCACTCTCCATCATCACGGCGGTCATCTCCATCAGCGCTGCCGGATTCTGCTTGTCGAAGAACTCCTTGATGCCGAGATGGTACTTGTCCTTGACATATACATTATAGATCTCGTCCCACATCTCCTTGTCGATTGCCTTTGGCTTCATCACATTCCAGCCGTAGGTATTGGTTACGATTTCGGCGAATGTGCTGGCACTGCTGGCTCCACCCTTCATCTTCTCCTTGATATAGGCAGGATTGAAGATGGTGGTTCTGCCCTCGATGCCGATAGCCTCCTTCACCTCCTGCATTCTCATATTGCTATGGTTGCGATAGTCGGCGAGATAAGCATCCGGATCCTTTCCGGTTACGTTGCGCACTGCGAGGTTCATACCTCCCATAAACTCATATACGTGGTCGAGACTCAAGGCGCCCCAAGTGTTGCTCTGTCGTGGCTGAACTACCACATCAGTACGGGTCAGCGCTGCCTCGAAAGCAGCCTTACGAACGGTTTCCCAGTTCTTCTCATCACCATAGTAGGCACCCATATTGTTCATATAGACCTCGGCAATCTGACTCTCCTTATCCCAGCGGTCGCCTGCGGTTACCATCTCCTGGATACCGGTGCCATAGTTGCCGTTTACGCCTCCAAAGACACGATACATACTTACCTCGCGTGCCTCCTTTGGCGACATACCTTTCTCTACGAGCACTCTTTCAGATTCGGTAACACCGGCTTTCACCAGGTTGTCGTACTTATCACCCTTGGCATTTGCCGCCATCTCTATCGCCTTGTTGATGAGGAAGAGACGGGATGCTGCCAGGTCGCGGAGCTGACCGGAAGTCTGAACCACGACATCGATGCGAGGACGGCCCAACTGCTTGGATGGGATGAGACGCAGATCGGTAACACGACCGAAGGCATCTCTTACCGGTTCTACACCGAGCATATAGAGAATCTGGGCGATGGTAGCACCCTCTGTTTCGATAAACTCGCTACTCCAGAGCGTGTAGCTCACCTTACGAGGATATTCACCCTTATGTCGCTCACAATACATCTTGATGGTATTGTCGCAAAGTTCCTTCGCCTTCTCCCAGGCATCCTCCGAAGGTGTATTCTCCACATTGATGGAGAAGAGGTTTCTACCGGTAGGCAGAGTGTTTGGATTCACAATCAGATCACCACCAGGAGATGGAGCGGTAAAGCCGCCATTCAGGGCATTCACCAGAGAAGACATCTCGTTGAACGGACTCTGACGGAGCGCCTCCGAATACTTGCCCACATTCTGCAAGGCATGCTCTACGGTAGTAATCGCCTGAGCCAGATGAATCTGCTGACGGGTATATTTAGGTGCTTTCGACATCATCATACCCTTATCTTTAGAAGATTTCTGAGATGCTTTGCCCTTGCCGGCTTTCGCCATCTTCACCTTCTTCAAATCCTCCTGATACCATTTCTGTCCCTTCTTGATGGCTTCCATCATCTTGTCAGGGAAGCGACCGGTCTGTTCCATCTTCTCAAAAGCCTCACGACTCATCTGCGGAATCTTCTTCTTGTGAGAAACCTTGGCAGCACGGAGCTCGCTTACCGTACGGTGGTCCACTCTCTTCGGCTTCGCCTCCTTCATTCCACCCATCTGGTCTGCCATCTGCATCATCATCTGGATAGGATCCGGAGCTGCCTGCATCGCCTCTACCTTACGCGCCATCTGGAGTTCGGCAGGAGTGATTCCTACATAACGGCAGATGTATTCATCAGAAACCGAGGCTGAACCCAGAAGCTGGGTCACGGTATTGCGTGCCTTGCTCAGATAGAGACGGTCGAAAAGCTGCTTGTGCTTCTCCACACCCTCCTGGGCACGACCTTTCAGCTTATCTACTGCCAGCATTCCGTAGGCAATAGGATCTGTAGCCATCGCATAGACACTGGTGCGGACATCATCATTATCGTATGGCACACCGAGAGTATAGAGCTTGCCGGTAATCTTCTCGTTTGCCAACTCTTCTGCATAGTTCTCTACTCTCGCAATTTCATCTGCAGAATAAGGCTTGTTCATCTGCTTGGCATCGAGCCCCAGTTCACGGGCGATTCCCATCTTCACGGTCAGCGCCTTCACCTTGAGCGACTGTTCGGCAGATGCCTTCTTCTCGTATGACTGGATGGCATCGCTCAACTGCTTATAGGTCTGTCGCAACTCGCTCTCCTTGAAAGGAGGAGTGAGATAGCTCTGGGTCTGGGCATAGGTGCGGCGCTTGGCAATCATCGCCTCGCCCACATTGCCGATAGTATATATATAAAGATGTGGAACCACACCAATCAATCGGTCACTCCAGTCGTCGCTGCCGAGTGCCACCTGCTTTCTCGGGGTATATTCCAGCGAACCGTGGGTTCCGAAATGGATAAGTGCATCGGCACTGAAACCATAACGAGCCCAGAGATAAGAGGCAACATAAGTGTAAGGAGGTGCCTGGTCGGTGCCATGCACAATCTTGAAGGAGTCGCCTCCCACGCCTGCCATCACCTGTGGAAGCAATGCCACATTACCGAACTGCAGTCTTGCCACCGCCAACTTACCATCATCGGTAGCCATATATTTGCCTGGGAAGGAACCATAGAGCTGGTTCATCTCCTTGATCATCTTCTTAGACAAAGCCTTCTGGGTCCATCCGGCAAACTGCTGGGCGGTTACCAGGGCTGGATGTCCAGACTGGAGGAATTGGGTATAGGCACCTTCGGCATAGGTTCCGAAGACGGCACCCTGAGCCTGGATCATCTTTGCCAGTTCCTGAGGATTGGCAGGCAACTTGCCTACATTGTATCCTTCATTCTTCAAGCGAACCAGGAGATTGTAGAGCGATGGAACCACTTCCATTCCCGAAGCGGTAAGTGCATTCTGACCCGGACCCTTGAAGTAGAAGATGGCGATGCGCTTGCTGCTGTTCTTCTTGTTCTTCAGATTCACATAGCCCTGCACGCTCTCCACGAAACTCTCCATTCTGTCAGGGATGCCGTAAACCTCCTGCAAGCCCTCCTTGTTGATGCGCTGACCGAAAACCACGTATGGACGGATGGCACCATCAATCTCCGGAGTCACGATGCTCTGCGACATGAAACCGCCGTTCATTCCCTGCTTGTCGTTCTCCCAATCGGTGGTCAAGCGGTTGATATTAAGAGGTGAGAACAATGGAATATTCTTCTGCTTCAGGAACTCAACGAAGTAATCGCCCAGTCTGCCATGCGCCATATTCACTACGGCATTCGCCTGAATACTGTCGGCATGATGACCGGCGATAAAGCTCTGAAGCTTATTGATGCGATACACCATGAATCCCTTCTTTTCGAAAGCTTTTTCCATATCAGGAGCCGCACCCATAAAACCGGTAAGCAAGATGGTAGGAGCACCTTCTTTATATAAACCGTTCTTTGCCAGGAAGGCATTATATTCGCGGATGCTGTTGAAGCCCAGTTCATCACCCTTCTCATCTTTCGGGTCGAAATGAGTCAGGAGATAGTCTGGTCGCTCATCCACACGTTCCGGTTCTGGAGCCATGAACTTCTTACCGTCGATAAACTTACGGATGTAAGCGAGCATACTGTGATAATTCTTCTTGCTGCCGTTCTCGATGTACTGCATCAGATAATCGGCATCGAAGTTATCTACTGATACGATATTGTTGGCAGGGTTGGTAGCAGCATGAGTCAGGGTCGGCACCTTGTAGGAAGCCTCTTCCAACTGCTTGCGCTGGTTCTCGTCGATTCGAAGACCCATACCATTCACGATAATCATATCGTAATCATCCAGATGACCGAAATCATCGGTTGTGATTTCACTCAGTTTAATCATCGCATTATCGTTGGCATGCGAAATCTGTCCCAGCGCAATAGCCTGATAGTTGAGGAAAGCGATGCGGGTAGTACCCACCCAGGCAGAGTAAGCCTTCGCCAGACCTCCCAGAACAATCACGACCAACAAGGCCAGGAAGATGTGTTTCTTTTTAATCTTTCTGATTTTTCCTATTCCTTTTTTCATATCTATTCCTTTTTTCGGGCTGCAAAGGTAAGGGTTATTGAGAAATTACACAATACCGAGAAATTGTGATTTTCACATTTTTTATACTTACAAGTAGGTATCAGAGTGAAAGGTTCTGCTTACAATCTCCTAATAAATGAGTAGCTATTTCACGGTTTTACGGAATTAAGTTTGGTAGTTTCGTATAAAAACTGTAACTTTGCAACATAAATCAAACAGAAACTTTATAATAATGAAGAAACTGATTCTTAGCGCTGCTCTTCTGGCAGCATCTCTGGCATCCCATGCCCAGCAAGGTCCATTGTGGATGCGCTACCCTGCCATCTCACCTGATGGCTCTACCATCGCTTTTGCCTATAAGGGCGATCTCTATTGCGTTCCTGCCAATGGTGGCGAGGCACGCCAGTTGACAACCAACGCAGCTTATGACTCTCAGCCTATTTGGAGCCCTGACGGCAAGAAGATTGCCTTCACTTCCAACCGAGAAGGCAGCCTGGATGTTTACGTCATCTCTACCAAGGGTGGTGCGCCAACCCGACTCACCACCAACAGCGGCAAGGAGACTCCTATCGCCTTCAAGGACAACGACCATGTACTCTTCTCTGCCAACATCATGCCTACAGCCCAAAGCAACCTCTTTGCATCTAACGAGTTTTCGCAGGTTTACGAGGTAAGCACAGAGGGCGGTCGTCCTAAGTTGTATTCCGTTCTTCCGATGGAGAACATCAGCATCAACAAGAACGGTCAGGTGCTCTATCACGACAAGAAGGGTTACGAGGATGCATGGCGCAAGCACCATACCTCTCCTATCACCCGAGATATCTGGATGCTCGACAATGGAAAATATCAGAAGCTTACTACCTTCAAGGGCGAGGACCGCAACCCGGTATGGGCTGCCGACAACCAGAGCTTCTACTATCTCAGCGAGCAGGACGGTTCCTTCAACATATACCGCCGCAACATCGTAAGCGGAAAGGATACACAGATTACGCAGCAGAAGAAGAATCCTATACGATTCCTCACCTCTTCCGATAATGGTTTGCTCTGCTATGGTTTCGATGGCGAAATCTATACCGTAAAGGAAGGTGGACAGCCGCAGAAGGTCAACATCTCCATCACAACAGATAACGATGAACCAAGCCTCATCCGCAAGGTTCAGTCTTGGGGTGCTACCGAGATTGCGCTTTCTCCAGATGCCAAGGAGGTGGCTTTCGTGATGCACGGCGATGTATATGTTACCTCTACAGAATACAAGACTACCAAGCGAATCACCGATACTCCTCAGCAGGAGCGCAACCTGAGCTTTGCTCCTGATGGCAGAAGTCTGGTCTATGCTTCTGAGCGCAATGGTGTATGGCAGATTTTCCAGGCTAAGATCAAGAACGAGAAAGAGAAGAACTTTACTTACTGCTCTGAGATAGAAGAGGAGCAGCTTACCAAGACCAATATTACTTCGCAGTATCCTGCCTACAGTCCTGACGGCAAGGAGGTGGCTTTCTATGAGAATCGTGCTACCCTCCGCATCATCAACCTGAAGTCGAAGGAAGTGCGCACCGTGCTCGATGGCAAGTACAACTATTCTTACTCTGATGGCGACATCTGGTTTGAGTGGAGCCCAGACAGCAAGTGGATCATGTGCAGCTACATCGGCAATGGCGGATGGAACAATACAGATATCGCCGTGGTAAAGGCTGACGGAAAGGAAGTTCACAATATTACCGACAGCGGATATAGCGACAGCAACGGTAAGTGGGTGCTCGACGGAAAGGCTATCCTCTTCGAGAGCGACCGTGCCGGTTATCGCAGTCACGGTTCATGGGGTGCTGAATACGACGCCTATCTCATGTTCCTCGACCTCGAAGCCTACGACCGCTTTCGCATGTCTAAGGAGGAACTCGAATTAGCCGAGGCCAACAAGGACGAGAAGGAGAAGAAGGCTGACGAGAAGGAGGAGAAGAAGAAGGAAAACAAGAAGAAGAAAGAGGAGAAGACCGGAAAGATTGAGGTGGATAAGGTGAAACCTCTCGAACTCGACTTCGAGAACTGCCGTGACCGTGTGGTACGTCTTACCGTCAACTCATCCAATATGGGTGATGCCATCATCGACAGCAAGGGAGAGAAGGTTTATTACCAGGCTGCCTTTGAAGGTGGCTACGACCTCTGGTGCCATGACCTGAAGGAAGGCAGCACTACCCTGATGATGAAGGGTATCGGTGGCGGTGGCTTCGTTGCCGACAAGGATATCAAGAACCTCTTCCTCTGCAATGGCAGCAGCATCAAGAAGATTGACCTGGGCAGCAAGGCTACTACCAACATCGACTTTGAGGCTCCATTCAACTACAAGCCTGCCGAGGAGCGCCAGTATCTCTTCGACCATGTATGGCGCCAGGTGGCTGACAAGTTCTACGATCCAAAGATGCAGGGTGTGGACTGGGAGTACTATCGCAAGGTATATGAGAAGTTCTTACCTTATATCAATAATAACTTCGACTTCGCTGAGATGTTGAGCGAGATGCTGGGTGAGCTGAATGCCAGCCATACCGGTTGCCGTTATTATGCCAGTGGGGCTTCTCTTTCTACCGCAGCTCTCGGTGCCTTCTTCGATCCTAACTACGAGGGTGACGGCTTGAAGATTCAGGAAGTTATCAAGCGTGGTCCTTTCGCAGTGAAGAAGAATGAGGTTACTGCCGGCTGCATCATCGAGAAGATTGATGGCGAGGCTATCAAGGCAGGTAAGGATTACAACGCATTGCTCGATGGAAAGGCCGGCAAGAATGTACGTCTCACCATCAAGAACACCAAGGGCAAGACTTTCGACCTCACCATCAAGGCAATTTCGCAGGGTTATCAGCAGGAACTTCTCTACAAGCGCTGGGTGGATAGAAACCGTGCCATCGTGGATAGCGTTTCAAAGGGCAGAATCGCATACGTTCACGTCAAGGCAATGAACAGCGAGAGCTTCCGCACCGTATATAGCGAACTCTTGAGCGACAAGAACCGCAACAAGGATGCCGTAATCGTGGATGAGCGCCACAATGGTGGTGGCTGGTTGCACGACGACCTCTGCACTCTGCTCAGCGGAAAGCAGTATCAGGAGTTTGTACCTCACGGCAAGGTTGTGGGCAAGGATCCATTCAACAAGTGGACCAAACCATCCTGCGTTCTGATCTGCGAGGACGACTACAGTAACGGTCATGGTTTCCCATGGGTATATAAGGAGTTGGGCATTGGTAAGCTGATTGGTACACCGGTAGCAGGTACAATGACCGCCGTATGGTGGGAGACCTTGATGGACCGCAGCCTGGTATTCGGTATTCCACAGGTAGGTTGCCGCGATATGCGTGGTACCTTCGGCGAGAACACCACCCTCTATCCAGACGTCGAGGTGTATAATTCTCCAGAGGATTACATCACCGGACATGATACCCAGCTCATCAGAGCCGTAGAGGAAATGATGAAGAAGTAAGAAAAAGGAATAATTCCGTCGAAATAGGTATTAAAAACAGGAATTATTCCGAGATTTCGATTGAATCAATCGATTGATTATATGAAAAGAGCGTGGTCGCCAATTGAGGCAATCACGCTCTTTCTTTATTAACATAATAATATTCCGAAGATAAAAGAAAAATTTAGCAAACTTTTTTCTTTCGCTCACAATAGCGTTCGCATTGGGCACAGATATCATATCCCAGCATGGCACCCAGGATGAAATCCTCTTCCGGCGTAAGCTGGCATAATGGTTTGGTGACTATCATGCGGATAGCATCCAGGCATTCCTTCTTACCAAAGAAGAGATTCAGACGGTCGTTGCCAACCGGCTGGATGATATAATCAATGTTCTGACGTTCTAATCTTGTTATGGCAAAAGACTCATATTTCTTGTTGAAGGTGTAGAGCACCAGACGGCGCACGCCCTTCTTATATTCATATATATGATTCATCAGAACCTTCAAATCTACTGGTGTTGCGATTTCCTGCTGCATACTATCCGAATTAATCAAGTTTAAAATCAAGAATCAGAGAATTCCATCATTCTCTAATTCTTGAAAGATATATTTTAGAAAAAATTATAACGCTGGTTTGATAGCCTCGAGCCATGCATCGATGCGCTCCTCTGTCTTGTCATCCTCATTCACCTCATCAAGTGCGAGTCCCAGGAACTTGTCGCCATCAATTGCCTCACTGTCATCATAGGTGTATCCATCCGTAGAAACACCAGGCAATACGGTAGCGCCAGCATCAACGGCAGCATCATAGAGTTCCTTCATGCCGCCACAGAATGTATCAGGGTAAGACTCGCTGTCGCCACAACCAAACAGGGCAACTGTCTTGCCAGCCAAGCCGGCACTCTTCAATGTCTTTACGCCATCATACCAGTCATCCTGCATCTCGCCGGCACCCCAGGTAGAAGTACCGAGAAGAAGATTCTCATGACTTGTGATAGTTGCATCATCGATGTTAGCTACATCTACAGCTTCCACGCCCAACTTAGAGGCGATGGTTTCGGCAATCGACTGGCATGAGCCAGTGGAAGAGCCATAAATTACGATTGTTGTTTTCATTTGTCCTTAATCTCTTTTAGTTACATTTATTTTCGGGTGCAAAGATACATCCTTTTTCCATCATCTGCAATACCTAAAAATGATGGTTTTGCAGAAATACCTAAATATGGGGATAGATAAAAAGTTTTAGGACGATTCATCCTAAAACTTTCTTAAATATAATAGTCTATATCTTGCCGATAAAGTATAAAAAAGCATAATTTCGGCAGAATATAATATACTATATCTTGCCGAAACCATTATTTTTTGTATTTTTGCACAAAATATCAAATACAAGAAAATAATAGGAAAGGAAGAAAATATGATTGTAGGAAGAAAAGAAGAAATAGCAGAACTTAATAAGCTGTACTATAGCGACCGCCCCGAATTCGTAGCAATATATGGACGTCGTCGTGTAGGAAAGACATTCCTTATCAAACAAGCACTGAAAGATCGTATCACCTTTCAGCATACAGGCGTGTCGCCTGTTGACCAAGATAACGACAGAAACAGACTGAAAACACAACTGGAAAGTTTCTATTATGCCCTTCTCAACCAAGGATTGGAAGGTTATAAGATGCCCAAGTCCTGGATGGAAGCGTTCTTCTTGCTCGAACAGTTGCTACAAGACCAAGACAATGGCGAACGACAAGTCATCTTTATCGACGAACTTCCGTGGATGGATACCCCTCGTTCCGGATTTCTTCCAGCCTTCGAGAACTTCTGGAATGGCTGGTGTAGTGGCAGGGACAATATCATGCTTGTGGTTTGCGGTAGTGCTACTTCCTGGATTCTCAGTAATCTATCAAGAAGCAAAGGAGGACTCTACGGACGCTTGACAGCAGAAATCAAGCTCTCACCCTTCACTCTGAAAGAATGCGAAGAGTATTTCGAACATGCTAACATCCAAATGAGTCAATACGACATCCTGCAAAGCTATATGGTCTTTGGAGGAATACCTTATTATATAGGGTACTTCCAAAAAGGGTTAAGCTTCGAGCAAAATGTAGATAAGATTCTTTTTGGCAATAGACCTAGGCTGAAAGATGAGTTTAACAGGCTTTTTGCTGCAATCTTCAACAATCCGGAAGATAGCAAAAAGGTAGTACGTTTATTGGCAACCCGCCATTCCGGTTTCACTCGTGAAGAAATCAGTCAAGCCACAGGTCTCCCTCTGGGAGGAGGTTTGTCTAACACCCTTGCAGCTTTGGCTGAAAGTGATTTCATCACAAGCTATTCGCCATACGGGATGCCCAAAAGTACAACATACTATAAACTGATTGACAACTTCTGTCTCTTTTGGCAGAAATACGTCGAACCCCATGGAAAGGAAACCGGTTTTGTAAGCGACAACATGACTTCTGATGTATTAAAAGCATGGCATGGAGTGGCCTTCGAAGAAGTTTGCTGGCAACATTTCCAGCAAATCAAGCAGGCTCTTGGAGTTGCTGGCGTAAAAACCTCGATCTCTGCATGGAACGTGAAAGGAACAGAGGAGAAAGAAGGCACCCAAATTGACCTGCTGATCATCAGAAACGACAATGTAGTAAACTTATGCGAGATGAAATTTGCCAGCGCTCCTTATACCATCAGCAAGGAAGAGGAACAGCGCTTGCGCCATCGCATAGAATCCCTAAAAGCAACGCTTTCTCCCAAGCTGTCCATTCATCTCACGATGATTACAACCTATGGGGTGGCGTATGGCAAGCATAGCGGAATAGTTCAAAAGGAAGTTAAAATGGAGGATTTGTTTAAATAAAACAAGCGTAGAATCCTGCTGGCAATGATGCCGGCAGGATTCTACGCGTTTTATCAACCTCAAGATGTCATTTATTTTATCACCCAATCCTCTATGCTTCGCTGGTCTTCAGAGAAGTTAACACCCACTTTCACTACCTTCCGTCCATCATCGGCAAAAGCCTTAGCATAATCCTTATCGATGATTTGCGCCATGGCGATGTCGGCAGACTTCTTATATTTTAACTCAAAGATAAAGATACTCTTATCCGTCTTGAGCACAAGGTCTATTCTTCTATCCGAAGTGGTATGCTCCACCTTCACATCTTCGCCAAGCATAGTGAAGATGGTGAACATCACGGCTTGATAGTGACGCTCATTATTGTTGATAATCGTATATGGGAACTTACCGTAGAATGCCTTTAAGTGGGGCATAAAGGCTCCCATATCGTCATTGATGAGCACATTCTTTTTATAAGCATATACGATTGCATCAAGTTCGCCTACCTCTGAAGGGGTATAATATTGGCAAAGACTTTCTGAAAAGCCTTGTCTAACTTCTTGATTAGGAAAACTGAGGTAATACATATCTAACTGCTTGTCATATCCCTTAATCGTAAGATAGCCACTTTGGAAAAGGACTGGCACAGGGTCAGTAATAGTCTCAGTAGGAACATCGAAGCGTTTTGCTCTAGCCCAGATATCATTTAAGTCCATCATATCCAAATTCTTCTGCTGCATCAGTTCTATTAAGAACGTAGGCGTTCCAGATGTAAACCAATAGCTATTAAACTCCTTATCGTCCAGAGCATTGATAATGCTGTAAGGATTGAAGATATCCTCGCTATTGATACTGAAATGGTAGCCATCATAATGCTGCTTGAGTTGCTCTAAGGTCTCCTCATAAGTGAGTCCATTATGCTCAGCCATCTCCTCGATACCCTCACGGAAATACTGAGTCAATTCACTCTTGGTAATACCACAACAGCTACTGTATTCATCCTTCAACGTGAGAATCTTGAGATTATTCAACTCGCTAAAGATGCTGAGCTGACTAAACTTGGAGATGCCCGTGATGAATACAAAGCGAATGTTTCCCTCTTGCTGCTTCAATGGACTGAAGAAATCTCGCATGATATTGCGGATGGTTTTCTGCAAGTCTTCGTCACTTACAGAATCATGCATTGGAGCATCATATTCATCGATGAGAACGACTGCTTGTTTACCTGTTTGAGCAGCTGCTGCAAGCAAGATGTTCTTAAGACGACCACCAAAAGACTTCTCATCTATTGGATTAACCTTTAAACCATATTTTTTCTCTTCTACTTCTAGTATTCCGTTTAGAATTGAATATGTATTCTCCAAACTATAATACTTACCACAGCTCAGATCCAGGTGGATGACAGGATATGCCGTCCACTCCTTCTCCATCTGTTCGATGGCAAGTCCCTTGAACAGTTCTTTCTTACCTTCAAAGTAGGCCTTGAGAGTAGATACAAACAAGGATTTTCCGAATCGACGTGGGCGACTCAGAAAATGAAACTTGGCATAATGAGCCAACTGATAGACGATAGCCGTCTTGTCAGCATAGAAGTAATTCCCCTTCACGATTTCGGAGAACGTTTGTATTCCCAAAGGATATCTCTTTGATGCCATAATCTTACTCTTAATAATTCAGGTACAAAGATACAGATAATATTTCAGAAAGCAAGCGTTTTTCTGATTATTAACAATAGTTACGAGCTATCTTACTAATAAAACAATGCTTGCATTCCCCAACATTTTGGGGAATATTTCCACATTCTTTCCCCATTTTCCACACCATCTATTTCTGGCATATTCAATATAAACACCTGATAATCAAGACATATTATTTTTACTCATCGATTTGGCACGCAGATTGCGACTATGAATAGCGGGTTCGACAACGAATCCACAAAGACAGTAAGTAACATTAAATAGTAACAATTTAAAAAAGATAAGATTATGAAGAAGTTTATGTTTGCAGCTATCGCAGCTATGGTAATGGTTTCAGTAAGCAACGTTTTTGCATCAAGCAGAATGGTAGGTAACGCAGAGGTA
>NZ_JBQKLN010000050.1:0-29300 GCF_052116205.1 Prevotella sp. Sow4_E9_plate
GATAAGCATTTATCTCCACATGGCAAAATCACGATTTACATCCCTTAACGCAGACTTTTGACTTACGGGGAATGCAAAAACGCATCTCCTGGCAGATAATCTGTTGAAGGGCGATAATAGACAAAGGAGACATGTTGGAGGCATCATCGGAAAAGAACTCGTTAAATGAACTGTTTTAAACAGCCTACGTCCTCATCGACTCAATCATTAAAAAGTTTGTAATGATGAAGAAAATCAGCAAAATCAAGTTTATGCTTTATTAACGAGAAGTTTTCTATAGGGGTGCTGAGTAGTTACTAATTAAACACAAAATACATTATAAGTAAAAAAACGCATAAAAACTAACACTTTGACCTGCATTATGCAATTAAAACCAGCCGTTTTACTTTCACACACTATTTTCTGCTTTTATTACATACCGTTTTGTGTCAATATGTCAAAAAATAGGCTACAATTTGTAAGCAGCATACACTATGTAGTTTCCGTCGCCACGCAACGTGACGCTCTCGCCAAGCGCCTCGTTGAGCGTACCCTGCCAAAGTGCGGAGAAGGCGTAGGGCTGCCAGCGCAGTCCGTCTCCATCGATCTGCGTGCATGAGAGATTGAAGATGCTTATCTGCTGTCCGGCGAAGGTTCTTATTGCGGTTTCGCCAGCAGCTGGGATGAACACACCGTAGTCGGTGAGCATCAGGGCGTCTACATGCAGCTCGCGGCGGTAGAAGTCGAGCAGCGAGATGTTGCCCAGCGTGTGGTCCTCGCGCTTGCCCGTTGCTCCGACGTAGGCAATGCGGCGGCAACCGCGCTCCGTACAGAACCGCGTAGCCTTCGTGAGGTCGTTGTAGTCCTGCTCCTCCACCTTATATATAATGTCTGCATGCGCCGCACGAAACTCCGCCGACATCGAGTCGCAGTCGCCCACTATAGCCGTCGGCTTGTAGCCACGGCATACGAGTTCCTCGCCTGCCGAATCGCATGCTACAAGCATCCGTGCACGCTCCATCACGGCAAGCGGAACGTGGTGCGTAGGGAAGTCGCCGCCGGCTACTATCACGGCGTCGAAGGCATCGGGATGCAGCGACGCAAAACTTTTGGAAATGTGTGGTTGGTTGCACATAGTTATTATGTTTTTAACTGACAGTAGTTGTTCGTCAACTGTATACTTTGTTTTTGAGCTGGCAAAAGTACGCAATAAAAAGCACTTTTTATTGCTTTTTTCTTTATATTTGCAGCACCAAATCAAACTATTCATCTATTATTCTATTATGGCTGAAGATCCGAACACTCTACACGTACTGAATCAGCAGCGCAACTGGGACACGCTCTACTTCTACCAGAAGTCGGATGTGGTGTATCAGCTGGCGTTCGCTTTCTGCGACCGCTTCATTCATTTATACAAAGACCGAACGCGCGACCAGGTGATTCAGGCGGCACGCTCCTGCAAGCAGAACATCGTCGAGGGCTTGGCTGACGGTGTGGCATCAACGGAGATGCAGCTGAAGCTGCTCAACGTGGCACGCGCCTCGCTGAAGGAGTTGCGCGAAGACTTCGAGGACTATATCAAGTCGCGCCACCTGCAGTTCTACGTTGCCGGCGACCAGCGCTACAACGATATGCTCGACTACTGCCGCCACCACAACCGCCTGCCCGACTACGCTCCGTTCTTCCAGCAGTGGAGCGACGAACAAATGTGTAACTACGCCATCACGCTCTGCCATTTCATCGACAAGATGATGATGTCGTTTCTGAAGAAACTTGAGCAGGAGCTCATCACCGAGGGTGGCATCAGGGAGCGCATGCACCGCGCCCGCACCGCCTACCGACAGCAGCAGGACGCACGCCTGAAGCAGCTGGAGGAGGAGCTGCCACGCCTGAAGCAGGCTCTTGCCGAAGCGCAGGCGGAGGCTGCGAAATGGAAGGCTGCCTTCGAGGATATAAAGCAAAGAGCGCTGAAGGCGTATTATAGGCAGGAGGCAGAGATAAAGAGGCTGAAGGAAAAGCTAGACAGCCTGGAAGGAAGCAAGGAACTTTAGAGAGACAAGGAGAGCCGGGAGAGCTAGGTTTCCTAGTAGTCTGTAAAGTCTAAAAAGTGACAAAACAAGTTACTTAACCAGCAATCAAACTGGACGTTTATCTACGGAAGGTGAATGTTGTCTAACGCGCTAAATATCAGAGTGTTAAATTTGTCTATATCAATTATTTTTCGTACATTTATAGTTGAAAACCAAAGGGTTACACTCAACTATGTCAAGACAGAAAATCATCATAACACTCTCCCTGAAAGATCAAAAGTTTCTGGAACAATTACTTTCCAAGGGTACAGCCCCAGCTCGAACGATACGGCGCGCACAAATTCTACTCAATAGCAACAGAAAAGGCAAGAAACAATATACAGCAGAAGAGTTGGCAGACCTGTTGAGCACAAAAAAGCAGACTGTCAGCCGGGTTTTGAAAGAATATGAAGTAAGTGGTATAGAATGCATATATCGCAAGAAACGTAAGACGCCTCCGGTGGAGAGCAAGATTACAGGCGAAGTGGAAGCACACGTGATAGCCATGGCTTGTCACAATCCTCCTGAAGGATATTGCAGATGGACACTACGCCTGTTGTCAGAAAGGATGGTACAGATGAATTACATAGACAAGATAAGCCATACAACAGTGGGAAAGATATTGAAAGAGAATAGTCTCAAGCCACACCTTGTTGAGGAATGGTGTATACCAAAGGAACAAAGCGCTGATTTTGCCGCTTGCATGGAGGACGTGCTGGAAGTATATAGCCGTCCGTATGACGAACGATTTCCTGTTGTCTGCATGGACGAAAAGCCTCTACAATTGCTGGCAGATGCGCGCCAAGGACGTCGTAAGAAGAATGGTGCTCTCATCCAAGATAGTGAATACGTCCGCAATGGTACTTGTAGTATATTCCTTTTTACAGAGCCTCTTGCAGGATTTCGACATGCTAAAGCATTAGAGCATAGGACAAAGACCGACTGGGCCAAACAGATGAAATGGCTTGCTGACGAAGTTTATCCTAATGCTGAAAAGATTATCATGGTGTGTGACAATCTCAACACGCATGACAAAAGTTCTTTCTATGAGACATTTCCGCCAGCAGAAGCACTAAGACTCGCCAAAAGATTCGAATTCCATTATACACCCAAGCATGGAAGTTGGCTCGACATAGCAGAGATTGAGTTGTCTGCGTTATCTAAACAATGCCTCGGGAAACGGAGAATTGATAATTTGGAAGACTTGAACTCTGAACTCGAGAAATGGCACACTGATAGGAATGCTATGCAGAAAGGGGTGGACTGGCAATTCACAACAGACGATGCCAGAATCAAACTCAAACATTTGTATCCTATTGTCACTTTTTAGACTTTACAGACTACTAGGATTTTTTTAATTATCATGATTTCTATTTCTTGATTGTTCTATAATAATATTTTCCACTTTATTATCTGTCATATTTATATTCATTTTCAAAATCACAATTTGTGACCATAAACGTATTGTTGTTATATTGCGTACAAAGGTAGTGCTTTTAGCCTTTAAGCCACTATTGCACAACCCCCTTTCTTTGAAAAGAACGTAAAATCAAAAGTTTTATTGCGGTGATTGTACTTTTAGTAATCGCTTCACTCGTTGTACGGTACTTACCCCTTTACCACACAACTTCGCCACATCACGAATTGAATATCCCTTGCGGAGCAAACTAATAACTTCCCTATATTCGGCTTTCATCTGTTCTGCCGTTTTTACAGAGCCTACCTTGCGTCCGAGTTTTCCACCTTTCTCTATATACCGCTTCCTTCCTGACTGCAATCGGAATGAGATATTATCACGTTCCAATTGCGCACAGGTCGAAAGCGTGGCTATCATTATCGGGGCAAAGAGGGACGGATGTCCTTCATCGTCCAATAATATAAGCTGTTCCTTTTGTATGTAGAGGTTGATGTCACAGTCAATGAGTTGGTGACAATGGGCAATGTGAACATGGTTTACCGTAATCTGAAAGCAGACAAGATACGCAAGCGCATATCGCATTACTTTGTCTTGCAACCAATCGTCTTAGAATCTTGGATAACGTCTTTGACACTGTTGCGAAATGCCTGTTGCCACCATTCAAGAGTGTGGGACAAAGTAAGCTCCATCATGCCTGTCTCTTCAAGAAGAATTGCTCATTCTACTAATCGCCCAACATCATACACTTTGGGGTAATATCGGTGTAATCGAAAGTTAAATACGTTAAATTATTACCTTTTCGTATCTAAACAGAATCCACACAGTCACTTTTCTACCGTTTAGAGTGTAAAATACTGATAATCAACTAATAACACATTCTATGATTGCACTTCTTTGACTAACGTAGCCATCCCTGATAGCGTAACTAGTATTGGGATTGGGGCATTTATACAATGTAAATCTTTGAGTAGCGTTGTTATTCCTGCGAGTGTAACTAGTATTGGGTGTGATACTTTTGCCTGTTCATCTTTAAGCAGTATTGTTATCCCCGATAGTGTTACTAGTATTGGGGAGAGGGCTTTTGAATGTTGCGATTCTTTGCGTAATCTCGTTATCCCTGATAGCGTAACTAGTATTGGAGAAGGTGCATTTGTGTTTTGCGAATCTTTGACCAGTATTGCTATCCCTGATAGCGTAACTAGTATTGGAGAAGGTGCATTTGAAGGTTGCAAGTCTTTGAATAGCGTTGTCATTCCTTATAGTCTTGTTGGTCGTCTTATGGGCAGTGCCTTTAAAGGTTGCGATTCTTTACGTAATCTCGTTCTTCATTCTAGTGGTTCGGTCATTGTGGGCAGGGAATTTTGGGGTTGCGATTTTTTACGTAGTATCGGTCTTCAAGTTAATATTGTTCTTCCTGACAGTGTTACGAGTATTGGAGATTATGCATTTAGGGGTTGCCGTTCTTTGACAGGCATAGTTATTCCTGACAGTGTTACGAGTATTGGAGATTATGCATTTGAGGGTTGCGATTCTTTGAAGAGTCTCGTTATTCCTGACAGTGTAACTAGCATTGGAGGTGGGGCATTTATGGGCTGTTCTTCTTTGAGTAGCGTTGTCATTCCTGATAGTGTTACTAGCATTGGACACAGTACATTTTGGGGATGCACTTCTTTGACTAACGTAGCCATCCCTGATGGTGTTACCAGCATTGGGAAAAGGGCATTTTATGAGTGCACTTCTTTGAGTAGCGTTGTTATTCCTGATAGTGTTACTAGCATTGGAATCGGTGCGTTTCTGGGTTGCAATTTCCCAAACGATCTTAAACAGGAATTAATCTCCCGATTCGGAGAAAAAATATTTTGGGTAATTTTTTAGATTATTCCTTGATTATTACGACGAAAAAGAGATACAGGCAAAATCGATGCCATCATAAATAGGAAGTCCTTCCCCTAAGACATCCTTCTTTGCCTTCTCCTTTTTCATATATAAAATAAGAGGTGGAGAGTGTTCTCCACCTCTACTCTCTTGTTTGGCGATTTACAGATGTACACACGACATAGAATTAGTTCTGTGAACGCCTGCGTTTACTTGGCTGCGAAGATACTCATTTCTGATGAAGATCCCAAGCCATTTCTTCATATTTCTCCAAAGTTTCCCTCATTTGCAATTCCAGTTTTTCCAACTCCGGAATAAAATTCTCTTCCAACAACGTCCACGTTCTGTTACGTACATACTGTAGAGTTCTGTGAAGTTGATTAACTTGCTTGGACAGTATTTTGTTTTTCTTCTTCAAATCTGTCATTTGCTTCTGAAGAACTTTCTCATCGAATGTTGGTTTCTTTTTCAGAGCCTTTTCCGCCTCCTCTTCCTTTTTAATTTCATTTTTCAAATCAACTTTCGCATCATGCAGTTGAACTCCCTGCTTTTCCAGGGCAGCAGACAGTTCTTCCACTTCCTTGCGAAGCTCCATGTTCTCTTCAACCTTGCGGTCGTAGTCCTTAACGATGAACATCATCTGATGCTCAAAAGGTATATCATCATTTATTCTTTCCATAACTTTATCAATCCTCTCTTTCAATCATCATTACCAGGAATACGTCTCCACAGCCATTTTGCACCCTTCCAGGCGAACTTTAATGCATACCAAATAAGATTAGCCCCCAAGGCAGAAGCAATCAAGAATCCAACCCAGGCTGGAGCCCTCTCCGGGGTTATGAATCTAGACATTCCGAGAACAGCAGCCGAAAGAAACAGTAAATAGCCAGTAATCATATAATAAAACTGACCTTCTGTCAAGAACTTGCCTTTTACCTTCTCTTCGATCTTCTTAAGTTCCTCCTTTCTAACCTTTATCTCTTGATCATATTTGGCGAGATCAGCACTAAAACTTTCTTTAAAAGCGTTCAACTTTTCATCAACACCGCTCATTGCGAATCTAACGCTATCACTGATAGCGACATGCGCTTTTTCTGAGCACTTTTTTATACCTTCACAAAAAGCAGCTTCGGCTGTAGCTTCCAGTCTCCATTTTGTTGTTTCGTAAGATCTTTCTGAGACACTTAACTCAACATTAGTTAGCTGTCCCTTGATAGCTTCTGTTATTGTCTTCAATTCATAACCAATCTTGCGGACAGAAGGTACAGTACTAAGAAGATCTTCTGTTATTCTTTGAGTGCTAACAGATTCACTCTTCAAGTTAGAATTAGCAACTTCAAGCTTTTCCTGAAGCTTTTCGACCTGTGAAATAATGCTCTCTATCTGAGAAAGCTTATCGATGCTTTCTTGAAATCTCGTTTCTTCAAAACTACGTTTTGGAGTCTCATTACTGCGCATTTGATATGCAGGTTCTGCTGCAACCTTCGATTCTGTAACAGAATCAAAAGCATCTCCCCAATCGTCTGCTGATTCGAAGTTCTTGTCTTCTATATTTCCGTTTATATTCATAATTTACATTTTATAATTTACATAATTAATACTATACTTTCTTCTTCAAGAGCATTCATGTTCAAACACTTGTACCTCTGTCTTCAAAACATGAATGCACTTACTCTTATCTTCCAAGCCCTCTGCCTCTTTTTCTTAAATGACTAGTACACTTATTCATTGCGTTCTTTACCGCCATTTCTGCCATTTTCTCGAAGTCGCTTTTGGTCATACCATCCCAGCGAAGATCATTGTCGTTGGAACCTCCTCCACCACCTCCAGGAGCAGTTTGCGTATTAGCAGCAGTACAGAACTCGAAGACAGCAACCGCCACCATAGTAGCCCTAGAAGGAAGGTTTTCGTCTCTATCCCAATATTCAAGCCTGTTGAGCGGCTTCACCAGCTCATCGATAAAGCTAAATGCAGCATCAGGAATGCGCACATTCTGTGTACCTTCATCATCCCAGTTCTCCTTACATCGATAAGTAGAACATTTCCATTGAGGCACACGCACAGCCTTTGCAGCCAGAACGCTTGCTGTATGAGCACTTACTGTATGAATACTTGAAGTCTGAGTTTTCTGCTTTCCAGGAGTATTTAACATGCAATTTTCTTGCGTGTTATTTTTGCTCTTAGAAATTCCTTCTGTAGGTTTAGAAAGACTATTGTCCTTCTCCCTCCTCTTCTCCAGCTCAAGAAGAAAATGCAGCTTCTTCCAGGTTCTCGGAAGCTTAGATACCATCAAATCACGGCTGAAACCGATTTTTGAGGATTGATACATAACAACACTAGACTCTCCACCACCTTTCTTATATAGCTGCTCACCGATTGAATAACCTCTGCAGATACCCTTTGAATCATACTTTGCCTCTATGATCCAACCTTTCAGCCTCATAAGTTTAAAGTATTCTTCTAGATCAAACACCTTCATGTTGCGAAGGATGCTGATAGCATCGTTATGAATAGCAGTCTTTCTTCTACCCTGCTTATCCTCTGCCTTAGTCCATCCTCTTTCAATAGAAAGCGTGTTCGCTGCCATCATGCCACGTTCACGGATTCTATTTGCATCTTGCAGTTCATCATTCATTGTGATACGGTTCACGATAAGATGAATATGCCAGTTGTCTGTATCACGATGTATTGCGGCCACCCACTGCGAGTGCGCAAGATCTGTATGCTTACCTACGACCTTCCCTTTTTTGTTTTTGAAGTTCGTTGAGTCCAGAACCCGGATGGCATCATCAAGCATCTTTTTCCAGTCTGCCGGACTCCAGCCCTGGCACTCTTCTTTTGCCGGGCAGATTTCGACACGAAAGAAACCATCTTTTATGCGATGCTTTGATTTCGCCTGATGAAGCTTCATCGATAGCCACACATCGTTAGCGTCAGGTTCTTCTGCTATGAGGTTTTCCGTGCTGATGCCACGTGCCGCTAAAATGAAAGGTTGCTCACCGGGCTTAAGAGGTTTTTCTCCACCACGCTCTTTTTTCTCTTTATTCATAGCATAGTTGATGGCGTTTCCGGCATGAGCACTACCTATTGTTGTTATCTTTATAATCATGTTTTTTGCAGTTTAACGAACTTATGCAGGAAGGTAACGACTTGTTTAATTTCGCATCTGTAGTCTTGTAAAGACTCTCCTGTTGCCAGGTATTCAAGTCGATCCCTTTTCGACATTTCTTGAAAGATACCATTCTTTAAGAATGCTGCATAATGACTTAGATGAGAACTTAATTGTCTAATATTAGTCATAAGTTCTATTTCACTATCAGTAAAAGCAGCTACTACTTTTCCATCTTCACAAACCTTCCTGCAATATTCAGTAACAGACATATTGCACTTCTTTGCAGAAGCAGAAAGCTGCTCATAAGTACTTGACCTTACTCGCATATCGATGCGCTTAGAGGCCGTTTCCTTTCTTCTCACTATCAAGCCACCAGAAGCTTTTGTCAACAAGTCAAGTCTGTACTTACCTCTCTTGTTCAACTGAAACTTCTTATAGTCCTCTTCCGAGATTTCATAGCTATGTCTCAGCATACAAGTAGCTCCGCTCTTTGCTATATTAGCATGTAGATAGAACTTGTCAGGACCACCGGAAACCGTCATATCGAAGACTTGAATTGCCTCGAAAGAATACTTCTTAGAGACGCTTCTATCCCTGTTGATGCGCTTATAATAGAAGCCCCGGTCTGGCTCCAAGGCATTAAGCAACGCCTTTCCATTGCACTTATATCTTGTTTCTTTTTCTTCCATAATTGTTTGTCTTTTGTATGATAAATGCGAGCTTGCGAGCATCAAGTATTTTCACTTAGCCATTTCTGCGAAGCAAGAAAAATGGCGGGTGAAAGTTATACTTGCAATATAAGTACATTATACCGCTCTAGTAAAACTCACAACAAAGATAGTAAAATACTCTGTATCAGCAAAGAAAGCTCTCAAAATAAAGCAAACATTTAAGCATCATTAAAGATAGCGAGCTTCGTTTTAAGACTTGTTGTTACTTCTTCGTTCGAACTCGTCTGAAAGACAGGAAGAGACAGATAGAAAGAAACTGGAAGAGTGAAGGGAAAACAGGAAGAGCTTGAAAAACTTGAAATGCCAAAATGACACTTCAAGTTGAAGCGGAAACAGAAGATCTCGTCTTTTTGAGAAAAATAACACAAGAAAATTGGCAATACAAAAAAATCTTTGTACCTTTGTATTTTCTTGGTACAAAACAATACAAAGAAATCCTTTGGATTAATTTATAATAAAACGATTATGGTAGCAGTAATATACGCAAGAGTGTCAACATCAACTGGTAAGCAGGACACAGACCGACAAGTTAAAGAACTGACAGAATTTGCAAAGGAATATAACATAGAAATTGCAAAGGTCTTTCAGGACTATCAGTCTGGAGCAACCCCAAACTCAGAAAGACGATTCTTGCAGGAATGTTTGAGATACTGCACAGTTGTAAATAAAAACGTAAACTGTGTTTTAATGTCGGAAGTGTCAAGATTGGGACGTGATGTCTGGGAAATGACCGAGTTGGCCAAGTTCTTTCATGACCACCACTTGAACGTTTACTTCTTGCGAGAAAGCCTAAGTATGTTTAACAAAGATGGCAGCGAGAATACTCTTTTCACGATGCTCTTTGCTATGTTCAGCAAGTTTGCTGAGAACGAAAGAACAGTCATCAAGGAACGCCTCAAATCCGGTTATAATAACTACCGAGCAAAGGGAGGCAAGGTTGGCAGGAAGAAAGGAAGCACCAAAACAACAGAGCAGCTGGAGCAAGAATACAAGCAAGTAATCAAAGAACTCAAAGCAGGTTTGAGCATCGTCAAAGTCGCAAAGCTTTGTGACGTGGCACCAGGAACAGTTGCAAAAGTGAAGAAGATCTTCAAGATAAACCTTCAGCAGAAAGACTAGTAACGCTAGTTCCCGGTCTCTTCTCTATCGCCAATAGGTACAACCAAACCTATATGTCCGTTTTGACTATAATAGTAGAGTACTATCTCTCAAAAAGCATAAAAGTAAAAAGATTTGACACGTACAAAAACTGTCTGCTTCTTGCACGTTATCAGAAAGTCAGCGCACACTCATCAACGAACAAGCAAGCTATAGCTATCCAGAAGCAAGAATGAGGATCAGGGGGGCTTGTCCCCCCGCCCCTACAAGTCAAAAATCATCGATTTCTCTGAAAAAACATCAAAAATCACCATCACCCCCATGTTGTTGTTGATTGTTTCTTTGTTTATTTATTGTATATATTATTATAGCAGTGTGCTAAATAAAAGGTAATTTTAGGCAAAAAGGGGGCTAATAGAGTTCCATATTTCTTTCTTCATAATGGAAACACTTTGTATATAAGATACTTATTAGCTTTTTATTAATCTAATCTTCTTCTAACTTTCTTCTACTTAACTTCTATTTTTTATCTGATATTCTTCAAGGAAATGTGCAGTTCACTGCGCTAAGGATAGTTCACGACAGTTTTTAAACCTGACGGGATGAAAAACAGAATAAAGTAGAAATATTATACGCCAAAAACGTATGGAATATTTATATGTAAATTCTTCCTACTTTTTCGCCACTTTTACACCTAGCAGAGTATATAAATATCTTATTCTTAAAAACATATATGAATAGTTGAAAATCTACTTTTTATCTGCTTTTCCATCTGTTTTTTATAGCTATATTATCGTATAGCTATATTACTATATTTACGTATTGTGAGTAATATTTATAGCAATATTCACGGAAATATGATAAGCAAATGTTAAAAAACAGCAGTTTTTTCGCTTTTAACTTGTTTGATTCAGAAAAAAAGCGTATCTTTGCAGCGCAAATCCGAAAGGTTTAAGCACTGTCCTCTGACGCACTGATATTACAGTGCTTAAGAGAATTTTATTTATTTTAAGCACTGTAATGGGTTATCTGTGAAGATAGCTCATTATTTTTTTCCCCCCTTCCTCACTCATAGGTTTTGCAAATGTTAATTTCAAAGGTATATCGAATTTATGCTTTTGCCTTTCAAATGTTTTTGTACCTTTGCAAAATTATAAATACAGGAGAATGCAAAGATCTGTATGAAAACGAAAAGGAATCTGAATTTTAACAAAATCAGACACAATAATCAGCCAAAAGCTCTTTAAAGTGTTAAATTTGAAAATTTATTCTTTTTTTTGTTGGTATTTGAAAAAAAATAGTTACCTTTGCCTCCGCTTAAAATAAATATAATATAAAATAGATATGACAGAGTTTAAACTGGTGAATGTGCGAAGTATAGTACCACATCACCGCAAAGAAGCAAGTAAGGTGATAGACAATATCATAAGCAGTACAGCTATGTTGTATTGCTCTACTATCATTTTGGCTGTACTGGGAGGGTTTGCTTATGTTCATTAATATAATCGAAGGTGCAGACGAGTGTCGTTGCTTTAGTAATACTGCAGCAATGAATACATATCTCATGCTCTATGCAAAAAGCATAAAGAATGAGACGTATCGAGGTGTGTTGTTGTCTGCTGGTCAGACTGTTGCATCTAAACAGTATATTGCAAAAGTATTCAAGTGTTCAATAGACAAAGCTAAAGGGTACCTGAAAACGCTCCTGAGAAATGGTTTGATTCAGCTTGAATACAATGATAAGATCAAGCAGAACATCGTCACTATCCCAGCTGTAAATCCGTCTCCTGGAACAAATTATGTCCAGATGCAAATCCCGGAAGGAGTTAAAATAGAACGTATATATAAGAATAGATGTAAGTTTCTAACTAATATATATATGTATCTAACGCTTCATGCGTCTCATAAAGATGAAATCTCCCTGTTGGCAAACACGAATGCACATCGTGGCGAACTTATCGGTACGCTAGGAGAAATAGCGGCATTTTGTGGTTGTTGCATAGAGACTGTGCGCAATGTTTTGAACAAGTTGAAGGAATTGAAGTTGGTTGTCTTTGATGCTTTCCAGAGCGTTGCTACAAGAGTGAAGTTGCTGTTCTATCCTGCTTTGAAAGAAGCAGCGAAGAAAGTTACAAAAGCTATTGAAACATTCGTAAGAAAAGACACAAAGAATGATAATGTCACAAATTCAAAAAACGTGGCAGCACCTTCTGTGTCTAATAATAACAGTATTTCTACGAATAAAGATATAGTAGAAACACCTGTAACAGAAGATGTTAAGTATCTCTTGTTCACAAAGAAAAACAACAAAAATATATCAAGATTGAACAATATTATCACTGAAGTTGATCTTGCAGTCAAAGAAATGAAGTTTCCGCTAGAACAGTTGAGAACTGCGCTAGAGACTCTTTATGAAAAGAACAAGAAAAACAACAAAAATGGTGAGATCAATGCTTCTATGATTATTACATTTCTTCGTGAATATAAAAATGAAATGTTGCAAGCTGATTATGCTGCAAGAGAAAAAGCCGAAAAGGAGCATAAGTTCTTGAAAGAAAAAGCTACAAAGGAGAAGGACTTGAAGACGCTTGATGATAGCTGGCAGCTTGTTAAAGATGCAGCCGTTGAAGTCAAGAAGCAAGGGCAGCTCACCTCTTTTTCGGAAGCAGAAATATCAACTATGTATTATCTCTTAAATAACATAGGTGTTGCTCGACATACTTTATTAGAGCGAGGTCAGATTCTTGCTTTTGCTAAGGATGATCTCATAGAACAGGATCGTAAATCACGTAAGCAGGGATGGAGCGAAGATACTATTGCGCAAGCAATTCTTCTCGAACGTCTGCTTGCTAAAAGCGAGATAACGGAAGCTGAAATAGAAGACTCTCATTTGAAAGATAAAAAGCTCAAAACAGAAAGTCTAAATAGGTTTATTGCCGACTATAAGGCAAGTAGCTGGGCAAATTCTGTAGCACAAAAGTAAATCTATCTCTTGGTAATATGATACGTTAAATCAATAATAAGAATCATATTCATAGGCTGATAATCAATAAGTTATATGCTATTGAAATATAGCATACTAAATATACTTGCGAAATATTTGTTAACTTTACTAAGTTAGCAAAGTTATCTAAAAGTATAAACTTAGTTAAATTTACAAAGCTTTCTTTGCGGTATGCAAGATTCTTTGTATATTTGCAGCATAATAACAAAACAAGTAATATATGGCAAAGATCATTGTATTTTCAAATCTGAAGGGTGGTGTAGGCAAGAGTACTTTGTGTTGTCACTTTGCCCACTTCCTCGTAGCAAAGAACCAGAAAGTTGCTGTGCTAGATGCAGACCTTTCCCACAACATCTATAACTTGCGCCAACGAGAACTGGCCAAAGTTAAAGATGCAGTTAAGCCTTGGGAGGTTTGGACTCTAGATGCAGCTGCGAGTACTGATGCCGTCATAGAACGAGCAAAAACGCTTCCAGGCTATGTCTTGATAGACTGTCCGGGAACACTGAACGACCCTGCCCTACTGAAGGTTTTTCAGGCTGCTGATGCAGCTGTTATTCCTTTTAGGTACGACGATTTTATGATCGATTCTACATTCACCTTCACAAAAGTATTGATGAAGGAAGCACCACAGGCGAAGAAAATCTATGTGCCAAACATCATCAAGATGGGTGTTAGGTATGCACTCCAGGACTCTGCAACGGAAATGTTCAGCAAAGCTGGCGTAGTTACATTCCGTGTAAAGGATGGCGTTGCGATTCAGCGATTATCTACGCTTTATGCACAAGATCAATACCAGGAAGCAGCAACGGCAGGTGCGTTTAATACTATATATGAGGTAGTTAGATAAATGTATTACAAATGTTGCTAACTTAGCAAACTTAGTAAAGTTAACAAAGTTAATAAAGTTAGCACACTTAATAAATTTAATAAGATATGAACAAGAAGAAAACAACAACACAAGATATGAGCGAGTTTGGAAGTATCGAAGGATTTGGTGACCTCATGGGAACTACACCAGATTCTTCTAATCGTGGCATCGGGGAGTTGCATGGTGAGAAGAAAACCGAAAAGGCACCTTCGAAGAGAGCTGTAAAAGGTGCAGCTGCAGGTTGCAAGGTTGGATATACACGACATACCTATATGCTGCCTAAAACGATGATAGAGCAAATTAAAGCTGTATCGCAGTTTTTTGGAATAACAGAGTCTTCTTCTGCTGAGCAGTTGATACAAAAGGGGCTTGAAGCAATCGAGGCCGTGCATGGTAAAAAAGCCGTAACACTCCAAAAATCAAAGAGTTTGTTTGAAAAATAGCAAATATTACTAACTTAGGTAACTTTGTAAGGTTAACAAACTTAGTAAATAATATGAGTCAAGCAGAAGTAGATGCAGCTAACAGGCTGATAATAGATTCAATCTCAAAGTACAAAGTCATCGTTGCAGGATGCCGAGATTTCGCAGATTACGAACTGCTGAAGGAGAAGTGTGACTTCTATCTCCAGAATAAGAAGCCGGAAAATATCGTGTTCGTCTCCGGTCATGCCTCTGGTGCCGATGCCTTGGGCGAGAGATATGCCGAAGAGCGAGGCTTGCAGCTGGAGACATACCCGGCAGACTGGAAAGCCCATGGAAGAGCAGCAGGACCGATTAGCAACGCTCAGATGGCAGATGTTGCCGATGCTCTCATTGCCTTCTGGGATGGCAAAAGCCGAGGAACAAAGAACATGATAGATACGGCTACAAAGCGAGGCTTAAAAGTGGCTGTAGTTAGATATTAACAATATAGCAAATGAAACTAAGATTAGCAAGAAAGATATTATCTAGAAACAACTCCAATAAAGCAAATTATTGGAATGGCTACACACATAGCTCTATGGAAAGTTTTATCTTCTTTTCAAAAAATGAACGTGTTCGGAAAGCCTTAAGAACAGCTTGTAAGTTTTCAACTCCACCAGCCCCACTTTCAAGGCCATCACAACAACTAAACGAGGTTTGAAAGAGGCTGTGGTTAGATATTAACATTTAAAGTAAAACGACAATGAAACAGAATCAAAACAAGATAGATTGTACTCCATCCAAGCAAGAGGAAGGAGTAGCAAAGTGCTTAATACAGATGTGCAAGGACTCCAATGCTGGTATTACTTCCTTTAGTATGAGCTACGAAGATGGCTACGAAGTAACGATTTCTGCTCGCAAGAAGGGAACGAGGATATATAACGAGTTCTCTCTAGAAGAGTTCGAGGCTATCAAGGCTATGGCAGAAGAGAAGCTTGCACAGACCGAGGACAAACAGAAGCTCCAGGACATCATCGATGTTTGCGAAAGCAATATTGAAGATATCAAGGAAAAGGCGCAGGAGCAAGAGAACCTTAAAGAAGAGGAGGAAGAATAACAGAATTAGTAACCTTAGTTATATTAGTTAAGTTAAATAAATTAGTAAAATTAGCAAACTTAACTAAGTTTGTAATATTAGTAAATGAAATATGAGTACACGGGAATTACAACAGCGTACCGCTGTCAATATACAGGAAAAGGCTAACCTTATCTGGGCGATTGCCGACAAGCTTGTTGGCACGTACAAGCCACATGAATACGGTCAGGTTATCCTGCCTCTTTGCGTTATCCATCAAGGGATTTGGTAATGCAATGCACCATTCTAACGGCAACAGACATCCTTATCTGTGAATATTCGATTCATAAGTAAATAGATTATATAACAAAAACGAAAATAAGTATGGCATTAGACTTCGTTTTCTCATGGGCTCAGGATAGGACAGGCAGGATGGTATATATAGACGATGTACCTAATGGCTTGGCCTGTAACTGCATTTGCCCTAACTGCAAGGAGCAACTGCTTGCAAGGCATGGAATGGAAAGGGCACACCATTTCGCCCACCATAGTGAGACCCGAAAGGCGACCTTGGAGATTTGCTATATGGTCATCATGTACAAGTTGGCCGAACAAATCGTTTCGGAGAGAAAACGCATTCATGTTCCTTCGTATTATGGGATATTCAAGGAGACAGACCTTGAATTTGTTGACGTGAAGATAGATGGCCGGTATGAGCGCAAAGACAAGCAGCCAGACATCATCGCAACAACCAAGGAGGGCAAGCAATATCTCATAGAGCTCATTTTCAAGTACAAGGTGCAGCATAACAAGGCCATTGACTACAATAACCTGTCTTGCTTAGAAATAGACCTGTCCGACCAAAAACTGGAAACTCTCTCCGATTTCTTGCTAAACTCCAAAGAAAACAGAAAATGGGTGAACAACGAGAACTATTTTGGGGAGATCGAGGAAAGATATACCAGGGCAGGCAAGAACATTCGAGTAGTGGACTACAATGAGTGCAAAAAGTGTCCTGTCTTCAAAAACTGTTGTGGTGTTAGGGCGAAATATTCTGAGACACCTATACTCATCGAGAACAGTGGAAGACAATTCCGTATATGCAAGCCGGATGTCTTAGTACAAAGGAAAGAAGAACACCAGCGACTTCTCGAAGCAGCAAAAGAGCGCAGGCTGGAGCGTGAGAGATATGACGAACTGGAGGCGTTCCGTGACCCTTCTGAACGCACTTGTTTTGATTGCAAGTCAAACCTTACGTGGATGAACAAAAAGGGGTTTGCAAACTGTGGTCCATACCAAAGCATGGGGGTACCAAAGAACACTCCACCGCATTTGGCAAGAACCTGCAGAGGTTTCAAGAGAAAAATACAATAGGCATCCGGCCTATGCAACTTGTAAAATCGAATTCATATCAAAATTCGATAATGATAGAGAGGCTGAAGAGTTTGCCGTTCTTAAATGTTTGGAAGAAAACAGAAAAGTATGCCTTTGTATAGTTTGCAGCAATTTTGATGAATATAATGGAGAGTGTCAGAAAAATTGTAAAATTGGAGATATACCATGTAAGGACTTCGTTATGTATAAGTTTATTAGAACAAGCATATCTGGTAAATACAAGGATGCAAAAGTCAAAGTAACATCGCTTACATTAGCAAAAGACGAAGGTACTTTGGAACTCATATAATGCACCCTAATAACATGCAAAGTTTTTGCACGTTATTTAGGTTCGATTAAATTAAAATATAATCGAACTACAAAATAATCTCGAAATAACTGCTAAAATGCTTGGTGGTTATTTCGATTTTTTGTATCTTTGCAATCGAAATTAAATAGAAATATAGATATGGCGAAAATCGGATATGCAAGGGTCTCCACAAAAGACCAGAATTTGGACTTACAATTGGCAGAGTTAGAAAAAGCTGGTTGCGAGAAGGTGTATTCCGAGCACAAAAGCGGCATAAAAGCTCGTTTAGAGCTAGCAGAAGCGATTAAATACCTTCGAAAGGGAGATATACTAGTCGTGTATAAATTCGACCGTCTAGGACGTTCTTTAAACGACTTACTAAACATCATTTCAGAGTTGCACGAAAAAGGAGTATCGATACAATCTCTCAAAGACAATATCGATACGTCATCCACATCTGGCAAATTAATGATGCATATCTTCGCAAGTCTTGCAGAATTTGAACGTGACCTTATCGTTGAGCGCACCCAAGCCGGACGCAAAGCAGCCATGGCAAAGGGCAAGAAAATGGGAAGGCCAAAGCTAAAGCGACATACAAAAGCCAAGGCTACAGTATCCCTTTACAAGAACGGCATGACCATAGATGAAATTCAAAAACAGCTAGGTATTAAATCGAAATCTTCTATTTACAGATTTTTGCGCATTGAAGGCATAGAACCAACAAGAAAGCCACATATCTGCAAGAAGAAGTGAGAGACAAAAACATGGTTAAACAATAAAATTGAACAAATGAACAAAATAGATATATTATATCAAAAATGGCAATCATTGCAACCTCTACCAGAAAGGAAGCAATATCTTTTGAGTCAACGCTTTACGGTTGATTATAACTACAATAGCAATCATATCGAAGGAAATACTTTAACGTATGGCCAAACTGAGTTATTATTATTGTTTGGGAAAGTTAGCGGAGAGGGAGACTTAAAAGATTTTAATGACATGAAAGCAAGTCAAGTTAGCTTGAAAATGATAGAAGAAGAGGCTAAAAACTTGAATATGCCACTTACAGAAACCTTTATACGTCAACTTCACAAAACATTACTTCGTGAGGACTATGAAGTACATAACCAACTACCAGGTGGAATACAAACAAGCTATACTGTTCATGCAGGACGATACAAGACCCGACCAAACAGTGTAAGGACTCGCTACGGAGATTATTTTGAGTACGCATCACCAGAAGAAACTCCTGCTCTAATGTCTGATCTCGTGACTTGGTTTAACAAGGAAGAAGCTTCAGGAGTTCTAACTCCCGTTGAACTAGCGTCGCTATTCCATTACCGCTATATACGAATTCATCCATTTGAGGATGGTAATGGTCGAGTTGCCAGACTAATGGTAAACTACATCCTTGCACGCCATAATTGGCCAATGGTTGTTGTCAGAAACAAAAACAAGAACAAATATATAGATGCCTTACATGAAACAGACGTTGTAGTAGGTCCTACACCTTCTGCAGGAGCACATGCCAAAATCTCACAAATTAAACGTTTTGCTAAATATTTTAATGGACTTGTTGAAAAGGAATTGAAATACTACATAGATTTCGCAACAGAAACATCTGAAAAAGTATGGTGGTATGACGGAAGTAAAATTGTGTTCAGAAGTGAATCCAGTAATAAATTACTTCATGCCATGCAAAAAAATCCATACATAACAACAGAAGAGTTAAGTAAAGAAGCAGATATTGTTGTTACAGCAGTGAAAAAGCAATTGCGAGCCATGATAGAAAAAGGTTACATCCAAAGAAGAGACAACGATAACAGCTGGCACGTCTTCGCAACTTCTTCGATATGATCATCTTGCAGACACAATATATACAACTCGGTAAATTGTTTCTGTTATACAAGTATTTTTTATTAACATCTTTACGAAATCACCTACTTATATCATATTTTCAACCAACCGGGTTTTACTCAAAAAAATATGTATGAAGGTATACTAAGGGCACCTTTATACGTATTTTTTAAGTAAAACACTCTTTTAAACCAGGCTACTGGAAACACGAATATCAGATTATTATATTTTACATATTAAAAGCAAAACTTTTGCTATTTCATTTATAATTTCAAAATACCAGACAATAACTTGCAAGATGTTTGCAAGTTAAATACATCTAACGCCAGAAAAATAATATGCAGATATTTTGCAAATTAAATGTTTTTTAGTATCTTTGCGACAAAATTATAAATCAAATATAAAACATAAAGAAAGGAGTTTGTATGAAAGCTCATGCAGAATTAAAGAACTTATTAAAAGGCAAGAAGATACAAGCATTTGTTAAAGACATGTGCTTGCATGCCTATCCCTGGACAGAACGCATTCCTGTAGAATATTTGGAATATAAGATATTCGAAGAGTTCCGTTTACGTGAATCAACAGGCGAAAAGACACGCATTGGACTCGACAAAAAGCTACAGGTAATTCCTGATGTTATACTATTCATTAAACCAGGTTATCGAGCTCTTAATCAAGGGCATTGTTTTACCATTGCTCTAGAAATAAAAGAGTTTAAAGAAGACCTGAAGCGTGACGAGAAACTATGGAAGTATGTTGGCTGGACAGATTTCTTCTTCATTGCCGTACCTGATGATCTCACTCAATATGCGTTTGAAAAAATAGTCGAGGTGAACAACGAACACCCAGAGATACTATCGAAAATCGGTGTATTAGGCCTCGAAACGGGCGAATTATACTCTCATCCGCAACGCTCAGAAGTTAGTATTGAAAAGCAGAACCTGGTATTACAGAATGCTGTCTATAACTACGCCTTCAAAGATGCAAAGACTATTTTCTTCACTCCCGAAGAACTACCAGCAACGGTAGCTTTAACAGAAAAAAATATGGTTGAGGAAGATGCTAAAAACTCTGCGCAAAATAACCTGCAAGAAAACTGCACGTTAAGAAAAGGTGGCTATAAACAACTTCCTAACGAAGAAAAGGCTGCACGAAAAGCTGCCTTCCTGGCACGTCAGGAGTTTCGTGAGAAACGAGCTGTAGAACTAGCAGAAAAATCTACTGTACTCAATGAGGATATACGTCAACGCCTCATGGCACAACCGCCAAAAGCACAGGAAGTGTTCTGGAAAATACGTGAATCCAAGAACGGCAAGCAACTTCAAGATATCGTATCAGAACTTGACTATTCTCAAAGAACAGCCGCTTACGGACTTGCTAGCCTCACATCTGCCGGACTCGTTAAACGTACCGGAAGTCGCAAGACTGGAGCCTACACTGTTACGGATATAGCAGCATGCAATACCACGTGTGCAACATGCTCTATAGCCCTTCAGTGCAAAGACTACAAGCCTGTATGACCATGTACACTCTCCTTTCAAGAGAGCACATTATTACCTCAACCTATTTTTTGCTAAAATGCACGCTCATAGCGTATAGATATAAGATGTCGTTTTTACTTCTTGCGTTTTTTTCGAAAAGAAAAGCCTACCATATAGCTGCTATATGGTAGGTTGGAGATAAAGAAAAGGGATCCAAATACTCATTTTTCGTGTAAAAAGAATATCATCGCGCGCGTAAAGAGGAAAAGAATATTATTTATCAAGAGTTATACGCAAAAAACGAAAGTTTGTCAAAAGAATCAAAAAACGAGCTTTTCTGAAAAGAAAATAAGCCATGAAAAGTTTGGCTAATACAGCATTTTTTCGTATCTTTGCAAACGTGACGCGAAAGCATCAATATGTACAACAGCGTTAAGGCGTAACTGTAAAAGTCGACACTCATGAACTTCGCAAACTCATCCGCTCGATAATCTTACAGGGATGCCCCACAGGGTGGATTGTACCTCTTTCACGACCGAGAAACCTTGGCCGTGAAAGATTTCGTATATATACACACAACTGGGGGTGGACCAACTGAAGATTCTGGCGGAATGGCAATGCGAAGGCCTATGAGTGCAGATGATTCGGTTTGGTTCCACCCCTTTCCGCTAACCTTACAATTCACAGAATAGTAAATGAAACGTTGTCAGGAGCCAGGCACAGACTTTAAAAATATGAAGAAACTTTTCTTTTCTATCGCTGCATTGGCACTCGCAGCTTCTTCAAATGCACAACAGGTAACGGCTCCAGAGCCAGAGTTCATTGGTAGCTATTGTATGCTCACTAGTGATTCTACATACGTCGTTCTTCCAAAGGAAAACGGCAAGGTAGAAAAACACCAGAACAAGTTTTCTAAGTTCTCAAAGATAGCAGGTGCTGTGAGTGACCTCGGTTTTGCAGGTGGCATGGTAGGACTAAGCACAGGTAGCATGGCAGGACTGGAGACCGGTGTAAGAGTGATGGGTACAGCTGCCCACGGCTTAATCTCCGCCTGTGCCGACGCCAGGAAACGTCGTGTAGCCTCAAACTGATTGTTGTACTTCGCACTGTAGAACGTAGACGCACCGAAGTCCTGCGACGAGAAGCCGCCCTGCCACTGCAGGTCTACGTAGCGCGACTCCCAACGGCCCATGTAGTAGGCACGACGGCGGCGGAAGTCGCTGTTCTCTGTGCCTCCGTCGCTCTGCGTGTAGCCTCCGCTCAGTTTCTGGCGCACCGCACCCGTAGCAAGGTTCACGCTCGCGTCGCCGCCGAACGTGCCGAACGAACCGCCCTCGGCAGCCACCGACACATTGCTCTCGGCATCCTGGCGCGTAACGATGTTGATGGCGCCGCTGAACGCCGACGAACCGAACACACGTGCCGAAGCACCCTCGAGAACCTCGATGCGCTCAATGTCGGAAAGCGAAACTGGAAAATCGGCAGCGTTGTGACCCGTCTGTGCACTCGAAATATTCATGCCATTCAATAGAATGGTAATCTGGTCGAACGTGCCGCCGTTGATGGAGATGTCCGTCTGTACACCAAAGCCCCCGCGCTGACGGACATCCACGCCCGGGACTAACTTCAAAATGTCGTTGACACTCGCTGCCTCCGCACGCTGAATGTCGTCGCGCGAAATGACAGCCACAATCTTTGCCGACTGCAATGCAGTGAGCGGAGCACGCGAACCCGTTACGAGCACCTCGTCGAGCTTCACCTCCTCGCGGCTCAGCGAGTCGAGAGCCAGAGCCGACGCTACCGGCTTGGTGCTGATGCCCTCTGCCTTGGCGTTGGTGAGCGTAGCCACACTGAGCGTGCAGATGAGCACCTCGCGACCCAAGCAGCTGAAAAGAGCATAGCTGCGGTGCGTGAAGTGCTTGAAATGCAAGGCTTCAGGGCGTGCGTTGAAATTGTTTTTGAACATAAAAAATATAAATTGTTAATGATGATAGGGGTGTTTTGAGCGTGCAAAATTAGTACAAAACGCGCAAACCGCAAAAACAAACGCCATGTTTTTGCTCCAGACACGCAATTTGATAGGCTGCGTCAAGAGCATTATACGGCTGCATCAAAAGTGTTTTATGGCTTCATCAAAAGTGTTATACTGCTGGCAGATGATTGGTTCGGGCTGGCAGATAGGCTGGTAGATATCGCGTCCAGCGGTTTATCTTCCAGCCCTTATTGCGCTTATCCTGTGTGCGTTACGGCGAAACTGGAAGATATGGCAGATTTTTTCACGTACTTGGTTTATATAACAAAAAACAAACTGCGGTTAGAATTTGCCTCACGGATCATTCTAATCGCAGTTATGAAAAGAGTTATGCAAATAATATAAAAAGTACCATTTTTATGAGTGCCGGCGCAGCTTATGGGTGCTTGCGCACTGCACGTACGTTGAGCAACGTTGTACGCTTTTCGAGAGATGCACCAGAACCATACAAGTATTTATACGAATTCTCGTTATCATGTGCAACCTCAGAAGCTGTTGACGTCCAATAATCTCCAGTCAAAGGATATTCATTCTCCACAACCATAGAGAATTCGTTCTTAGCAGGTAGATACCACACAAGGTTTTCTCGCTTAAGCACTGGACGATATGTCTTGTTACCAGCAGCATCTGTTTCAAGCAATTCCTTATTGAACTTATTCTTCATTGTACACAATCGAGCGGCATATTCTGCTGGATTTTGCGCTAAATGTTTATCAGGTTTTCCACCCCACGCTTCCAACTGAGTCATAAGTCCTGTTACATCACTAATACCATTGAAATTAAATAATTCCCATGTATTCTGATTTCCATCGTCAGGATTGTCTGCTACATCAAGATTAGGTACTTTACTAAAGTCGATAGTAACAGTTTCTAATTGAAGAAGCCAATTTTGAGTATAGGTAATGTAGTCTTTATACTTATCACCATAATACTTAATCTGAATCTTCATAATCCATCTTCTTAACGGACCCCAGAAGCCATGACCACCAGCATCCCTCATATCATAGGTGATTTTCATAGAGCTATCCCACAAGAAGCCCCATGGATACTTTCCATCTTCAAAGCGCTCGCAACCCAATCCGTCGGTATTCCAACTTGGGCACAACTGCTTAATTGTAAACTTTGCAGATGTTGCGGATGGATACTTTTTAGGACTTAGTTCAAGTACTATATCGCGTTCTGCATCTGTTATGTTTTCTTCGAGGAAAGCATAGACTGTTACCTCTCCCGTCTCTGTACCTTCGATGGTTTGTGTACCACGGTCTTCTTCCACCCAGTAGCCAAGTGATGTAAGTTCAGTCAGTTCCTTGCAAAGTGTTACCTTTGATGATGTAGACTTTAATGTCCATCCACCTCCAACTACTTCACCCTTTTTATCCTTATCAACCAGTGTTGGGTCAACCTTTATTTTAATAGGATAAATCACGTAGTGAGCATCCTGTAATGTTGGCCCAGTAACAAACTTCAGCTCATACTCTGGTGTAATCGAGAGGCGATAGGTCACGGTTTTGCCCATTTGCCATTCGGCTCCGCTGAGTGAAGCGCTCAGAGTACGGTCGTTGCCTGAGATGTTGTCATGGAAAACGACTTCGAGCTTGCTGTCTGCGCCTAAAGTCTGGGGCAGGAGCATGAATGTAGCGTCCTCGGCATTGAGCTTTGTGCCGTCGTCTGTGGTGCCTGTGGTTGCTAAGTCTGGCGAAACTGTATAGTCGGCTGTGGTTTCGTTTAGTGCCCATTTGGATGTAGCCATGTCGTATGTACCAGAGTTGCGTACGTTGGTTATTTTTACGCTGTTGATAGTGCCTTCTGCCATTGTTTTACCAGTCTTGATGATTACAGCGGTGCAGATGTGCTTGAACTGCAGGTTTACAGGAGCGCCTGTTGTACTGTTGTTGTGTTCGCCTGTGGCTGCCGCTACAAGGTCGCGCTGCTTGGTGAGATCGGTAGAAGCAGTGTACTTGAGGGTAGTCATGTTGACATCCTCTCGCGGATAGATAGGACTCTCATCGAGAGTAGCATCGGTTGGTGCCCATGCGAAGAAGCGCAACTGTCCCTTTTCTGGCCAGTAGTATGTAGAGTTGGGACTCCAAAGCGAGCGCGAGTCAGATTTTGTAGCAGTTTCGTTCATATACAACTGCGAGTTGGTGCTTCCGTCTGCTTTCTTGTACTGTGCCACAACCTTAAACTCGTCGTACATGCTTGTCTGCATAGCTGCACGTGTAGCAGGTCTGCCTGCATTGTCGTTGCCGATGCCGTCGGTCACAACGGCACGCACGCAGAGTGTGTCGGCAGAATTGTCCGAGCGCAGAGTGTAGCGGGCAGCTGTATAGCCGTCAGCAGAATTGTTTGCGCGTGTAGACGCACCGTTTTCGGTAGATACGCCGAAACTGATGCCGTCGGTATTTGTTTCCGCTTTGCCGAAAAAGTCGTCGCTGCTGCATGAAAAGAGCGACGCTGACAGTAGCACAGCAGCGATGCTGGCTGTCAAATGGTGTATTTTCATTATTCCTTTCATCTTGGTTCGTTTTTGTGGTTGTTGATAATTGTGAGTGTAAGGGGAACATTCAACCCCTTACACCCTGTAGTGTGTTAGTTTATTACTATTACAGATTGAATGCGTTGTCATCAGCGTCAACCCAAGGATTAACTGTAGCAGTGAACACGATCGGGCAGAGAACCTGATCAGGATTGATGTTCTCGTGTGTGAACTCAGCTGTAAACTGATAGCTCATACCCGGCTTCATAGCTGTTTCAGGCAGATCTACAGTGTGAGTATACTCGTCTGTAACACCATTGTGGATGCGTGTAACTTTGAAGGTAACCTGATAAGTCTCGGTTGCAGGAATCATGTACTTGTGACCAGTTACGCAAGAAGCGTTCTGTGCAAACTGTGTAGTAGTAGCATTGTCAAATGCGAGTTCGTCAGTTGCTTCGTCAGTTACCCATGCAAGCTCGTTAAATACTGCCTTAAGTTCTGCTGTACCAGACTTGTAAGCGTTAGTAATCTTTACATCGGTAACAGTAAGCTTAGAACCATCGTCCATTGCGTTCTTGAACTGGAAGCGAACGCGTGAAAGCATGTGGTTGAATGTCAAGTCAACAGCTGGGGGGCATGTGTTTGGAGCCACAGTTATAGCGCCACAATCCTTTGCTGCATAGACGAGGTCAGTTTCACCTGCCTTGGCATCATTGTTAAATGCAATGCTACCATAGTTCTGATAAGCTGTGGGAGCTTTCATTGTAAAAGCGTCAACCGGTGCAAGTGCTACGAAGCTATATGAATAGCCGTTTTCCCAATAAACTGGTGTCGTGTATGTCCAGCCTTTTTGAGTGTCTTTACTAACTACTACACCATCGAACGGAGTACCAGTCTGATCGCCCTTGTTCATCTTGCCCCAGACCTTAAAGGCTGTAAAGTTTGATTCTTCAGTGTCTGTGGCACGTGTAGAGTTATTAACGAATGTCTTGAAGCCGATGGCATTGCCCTTAGCCATTTCTACTGTCTCGTCGCTGTTGCAAGCTGTGAGTGCGAGGCCCATTGCTGCCAAACCAATTAAAAATAGATTCTTCTTCATAATGATGTATTTTAAATTAGTAAATAAAGTTATATGAAAAGTTTATTTGTAAACCGTGTACAGTTTCTACTTGAGTTGCGTAGCGCTACTTGAGCGGCATGTCTACGTCCTCGAACTCGCCCCATCCGTCTACGTTTACGTCGAAGCCCGATCCGCCGTGCTTGCCGTCCTCGTCAGAGATCTCGATGCCCTTCACTACGATTACGCCGCCTTGCGGTTGCTTTGCAATCTGGTCGCTCACGTCGAAGTAAAAGTTCTTTATGATGCCGTTCTTCAATCGTACCTCGAGGTTGAGCGCGTGGCTGCGCGGTGCTCGTGTAGATGTGTAGTAGCCGTTAGGATAGTCGGGCACTCCGAACGATGTAACTATAGCCTGTGCTCCCCATTGCTGCAGCGTGCAGTCGTAAAGCAGCGTTGCTGCCTCGGCTGATGTCCTGCCGCTGTTGAGGTATACGGCTGACGCCATTCCGGAGAGTGCTCCGCGCACCAGTCCTACGTATTGCAGACCCTTGCTGAACTCGTAGCGAACGAGATACTTGAACACGAGCGGATGCATCGTGACCGGCATCACCCTCTCCTCCACCGTGCGCTCCGATGTGTACTCCTCGTTGAAGTTGCCGTAGAGCATGTCGGGCATTGCCACCGTAGGCTCCTTGGCGTCGGTCTGTTTCTGGAACGGATTGCCGAGGAACGAAGCTCGTGTGCGTGTTCGGGTTGTAGCCTTGGCTGCTGCGTACGAGTACATGTCGTCGAACACGATATACTCGGTGTCGTTGTTGTAGAACAGCAGCTGGTGCTTGCCCGGTCGGAGACCTACTACGTCGCCCTGAGCCGGCATGTTGATCATGTCGCTCGGTCCGAGAGCCGGGAAGTCGTGCATTCGGAGACCTGCGGGTATGAGCGGTCTGAGGTCGTCGTATTGCATACCATAGGTGTCGACCCATGCAGAGAAGTTCTTCCAGTCGGTGCTTCCGTCGCTGCGTATCTCCCACTCCTGCTGATATGTTGCCTCTACACGGAACTTGTACTTAGGAGAATGAGAGTCGTGGTCGAAACACAAATCCTTGTGCTCGCAAGATGACAATGCTGTCATGGCAACCAGAGCAAACGCCGTTGCGATTCTCGTAACATTGCGTTTAAATATGACCTTAATCATTTGTCGCCTCCTTTCTTCTTATTGTTGTAGTTTCCATGTCCCAAGAGCCATACGAGCGACACCTCAGCCTTTGTAGGGCCTATCCAGTGGCGGTTCTTCGTGGCTTTCCACACGTAGTGTCCGTCCAGCGGCTCGTACTCATAGTAGCGTCCGCCCATGTATCCTGCCACAACACTGAAGTCGATGTTCAGGCGCTTTGCTATCGGCAGCGAGTAGCCGTATTCGGCTCCTACTGCGTAGCTTGTGCGGTCCCAAAGTGTTCCGCCGGGTATGCCTGCCATGTATCCCTTTCCGCCGAGCTCGAAGTCGTAGGTGAACGCCTGTGCGTTGATGCCGAGGTGGTGTCCCTGCAACGGCTTCACCTTCGATGCCTTGCCGAACCACTTGCGCAGCGAGATGCCTCCGCCGTAGATGCGCCAGTAGTTGTGGTGATGGTTGTTGTTCCACCATGCGTACATCCAGTCGGCTGCTATCGACCAGCGCTTTCCGAGCGAGAACTCCATGCCTATGTTCGGTACGCCGAGCGCGTCGTAGAGCATGTTGGTCTTGATGGCGAGGTAGGCGTTTCGGCGCTCAGGCTCAGGTGCGGGCTCCTCTACTTGCGGCTCCTGTGTTCCTGGCTCTTCCGGAACAATCACTTCTGCCTTTTGGTTGTCTACCACGGTTGGCTTCTGCTCGATGTAGACAGATATGAGGCTGGCGTTGCGCACTGCGGGGAAGAACTCGCGCAGCATGTAGTTCCATGTGCGTCCGTAGTTGAGGTCCATAAGGCGCTTCTTGCGGCTGTCTACCAGAACTCCCTTCGAGTTGTATGTGAACTCTTCGGTCTCGCGTATCTGGTGCAGCACCTCGTCTCTGTACGGCATGTCCGACTTCTCTACGAAGTAAGCCAGCTTCTGCCACATCTCCGAGCACTCGCACTTCGACACTATTGCGTCGGGCAGCTGCACTCGCTCGCGAACGTAGCGCTCCATGTTGGCGCAGCGTCTTTCGGTGAGGCGCTGGCTGAGAAGAGGTCCACCTTCGGGCGATGCCGAGCCGCAGAATTTCACACTGGTCAGCTTCAAGGTGCTGTCTTTCTGCACGTCAGTAAGGAACTTGACTATTTCTGCGAGACTTGCTGCGTTGTCACCGAAGTTAGGATTGAGCACGCTTGATGCCACCGGGAATCTTACGCAGACTTCCTTTGTATATGTCTGGGCTGACATATCGTTGCCGCAGAACAGTATTAATAGTGCAAATACAAGTCGTTTCATAAGTAACTCCTTTTGGGGTTTGGTTTTTGATTTTGTGTTTTGTGTGGAAGGCTATCTGTAGCGAAAGCCGCTCCGGTTTCGTTTTTGTATTTTCGTCAGTTTGCTTCAATAGCAAATGCTGTTTGTATCTGTGATAAACCTCTTCTTTTGAGAAGAATTAGTTTTTCAATTGCGAATTTAGGAAATGTTTTTATAACTTCCAAACATTTCTCAAGAAAACTTTACGTTTTCAACGTTATTTAACACATTTCATAATTAAAGTAACTACTCAGCACCCCTATGGGCATGAGTAATCGTCTTACTGTTGTACTACAGCAAGAATTGCATTGAATTTAGAATTTCCGTTCTTCATAGCAGTTTCAGCAATGGAGTGCAACTTGGCAAAATCATCGGCACCGCTGTCTGTTCGGAAGCAACCGCTGACTTTCTGCTTTATCTTGATTTTCCTAACTCCCCGCTCACTGGCATTGTTCTCGTAAGGCACACTTGGATTGGAGAGAAAGGTAAATAGGCAGTCTTTGACTTTAAGGATACCCCTCTTGAATTTCTCAAACTCGTTATCTAAATGCGTGAGGCTTTCACCCAAGAGGTTCTTCATCTTTGTCTTCAGTACCTTTATCTTTC
>NZ_JBQKLN010000051.1:0-28585 GCF_052116205.1 Prevotella sp. Sow4_E9_plate
ATAGCTCAATACATGGGGGCTACTCGCCCCCAAACCCCTCGGTGTTTTCAGGTATAGATTATTAAGCCTGAAACCCCCTCAGATTTTTGCACTTCTATTGAGAACTTGCCAAGTAATTCAATCTACATTATTCTTAAAATATTCAAGTTTATCTTTTACAACTCTTGCAATCTCTTTCGCCTCCTGATAGCACCCATCAATTTCTTCATAGGTGTATGCCTTCCTAGCCTCAGCGATGCTTTCGGTTGCAACCTCTTCGAACATATCGAAGACAATTTGCTCATTATTATTTTGCTTCATATCTAACACTATTAAGAATTAGTATTTCCTTGTTCAAGTATCACCCACACACCGGTTTTATCACTTCCTTCTTGCCTTATAATACCAGTTATTTTCATTACCGCCAATTCTTTTCTCCGTTATTGAAGTCTCCGACAAGATTACCGACAAAGTCTCCGACATTTATTGTCGGCAATCAACTTTCCACAAAACGATAACGTATTGGTTTTCAATTATTTTCCTTTCCGACATATTACCGACATGTCTCCGACATTTTTCTCCGACATTTACATCGGCATTACCGCCACTATTACCGCCACATTACCGCCAAAACAATATTTACACCGACAAAACTGCATCAACCTTCAGCGTTCACAGACCAACTGCAAATTGATTACTTTCCCCAAATTATCCCCAAAGAAAGAAGAAGAAGGAGAAAATCGTAAAAAACGGTTTACACCTTATTATATAAAGATAACACCTTGACCGTACAAAACATACAGTCAAGGTGCTAGAGTATAAAGATTTTGATTAATCTTTCAAACAACCAATTGGCACAACATAGACACCATCGTCCCTGCGAACTGCATAACGAGATGTACCTGTTAGAACCATAAGGAAAGATGGGGATTTCATTTTCGTATCATCGATTTTAGAAGCCAAGAGCTTTAGATTCTTTGCTCCTTCTTCGATGTTCTTCTCACCACCCAATTTAATTTCTATCAGTCCATAATTTCCATTACGCAAATGAACTACGGCATCACACTCCAAACCATTACCATCACGATAATGATACACTGTTCCATCAATAGCATCGGCATAAACACGCAAGTCTCTGATACACATTGATTCAAAGAACAAGCCCATCGTACTGAGGTCATTCACCAAATCATTTGGACCTATACCTAAAGCTGCAACACCAATAGAAGGATCAGAAAAATATCGGGTATCCGAAGTGCGAATAGCCGTTTTACTTCGCAAATTTGGATTCCACGCCAAGGAATCTTCCAATACGAAAATTTTCTTCAATGCCTCTATATAGGAAGCCACCGTATTGCGATTGGCGGCTACAATATCATTATTCTCCAAATCAGCACAGATGGTATTTACCGTTACCTGAGCACATTGGTTTCTTGCAAGAGAACGCAATATTCTTTTTGCTCTTTCCGGATCACGGTTTACATTATCTACACGAGAAATGTCAGAGTGAACCACGGCTTCATAATATCTATATGCCATATCAAGTGCTACCTTCTTACTAACCATCGTTGCCTTTGGCCAACCACCCCGACATATCAACCATGCCAAAGAATCAATATTGAGAGGATTAGTTGCAAAAACTTCTGCTACGGGATTAGCAAACAATTCCTCAAGACTGACTTCATTTGTAGAATCGCCAGATTCTGAAAGACTCATTGTCCTCATTGTCAACCATGCAAATCGACCAGTCCCTGAATGGTGAATTTTGCTTGTATCAACAGGGACTGCAGAACCAGTAAAGATGAATTGCCCTAGTTCATCTCTATGATCAACCTCAAAACGAGCAGCATCCCAAAGTTGCGGGGCTAATTGCCATTCATCAATAAGACGAGGCACTTCTCCTGAAAGCAACTTTTTGGGAGAAAGATTTGCAAGTTCCACATTCTGTTCCATGTATTCAGGATCATCCATATACACAACGCTCTTTGCTTGCTGTTCTGCAGTTGTCGTCTTTCCACACCACTTGGGGCCTTGTATCAAAACGGCACCACTACCCAAAAGTCTCCGACTTAACATTTTATCTGCTATTCTTGCCTTATATTTCTTCATAATCATATTTTTTTAACACCGCTGCAAAGATAATCAAAAGTTACTGAATATTAGCATTTTAAACGTTAAATTATGCAAGTCGAGGCAATTTCATTGTGCAAGTCGAGGCAATTTCATTGTGCAAGTTGAGGCAATTCTATTATGCAAGTTGTGGCAATTTCATTGTGTAAGTTGAGAATCTTACTTTCCTATCTTCTTCATTCTATCAACCTGTGTCTTAATTACATCAAGCGTTGATTTATCTGTAGAGAAGACGGAATTCAGACCTTGAGTTTCTTGAGCTGGATCGCCGGTGTAATCATCACCCACCTGCCACTGCTCGTGCTTCGGCTGGGCAAAACCACCCCAGCCCCAGAAGTTGCAACCGGCAAAATAACCACCAGAGGCGGCATTGTCGCCAACAAGACTGAAGACATACTTATAATAACCATCACGACCTTCTGTAGTAGAAGAAGGAGAGAAGGAGAAACCGTCACGAGGATAACCGAACTCTTCCATCACCAACGGCTTACGGATGCGACCGCAAACAGCAAGATGTTCATCAATATACTCCTTTGTGTTTTTGCAAGATACGCCTAAATCTTCCAGCAAATGATCCTTTCTTGCCCAACTCCAGTTGTAAGGCCACAAATGGATATTGCAATAATCCACATTGCGGTCGGCACAAATGCGTTCCCAGCAATCCAACTCGTTTTCACAGCCCCACTTGCCTTCACTTCCGATGGAGATAAGATGGTTCTTATCGAGTGAACGGATCAGCTTGCTTGTCTCTCCCAGCCATTTCTCGAAAGCAGGCAACTGCTCCTTGCTGAAGGCACGAGGCTCATTACCTATCTGCCATGACATGATGGCTGGATCGTCCTTATATTTTTTCTTTGTATATCTATTGGTTCTAGTAAGAATGAAACGCACGTAATCATAGAAGAGCTGGTGAGCCTTATCACAGGAAGCATACTGAGCCACGAAATTCATGAATGCCGAATAGCCATCCTCATCAGGACGTGGCGCCTTGCCTAAACCTGCCTGCTCCAGATAATAGCCGTAACCGCCGCTCCATTCCCAGGAATTGTTGAGATAGAGCACAGCCACCATCTTGCGTTTGCCCATCTCCATCAGGAGATAATCGAGACCGGCAAGTATGGTATCATTATAAACGCCCGGTGCTTCCTGCAAGGTAGGTTCCACCTTGGTCTTCACCCCACGCTTGCCATCGGAACCCACCAGGATGCGCAGGTTGTCGATGCCCATCTCCTTCATCTTGTCAAGTTCACGGCAGAGTCGTTCCCGGTTGCCGCCCTGTCCCTCTGAGCCCAGGATAGCGCCATACCAGAAGTTGGTGCCTACATAATAATAAGGTTTACCATCACGAACGAAATGTCCGTCCTTTACCTGTACGAAGTCTGACTTTGCTAAGAGATTACATGTAGCCAATGCCATCGCCAATAAAACAAATAATTTCTTCATCTATGATTCTGTTTATGATTAAGTTTGAAGTTTATGTAAATATCGGGTGCAAAGATAATAAATATGGGCAAGAAAATATGATACTTTCTTGCCCATTCTACATACAAATCCTTATAAATGTCTTTTAGTTGCTATAAGCACTCTCACCATGCTCGTAGATATCGAGACCTTCCTCCTCTACTCGCTTGTCAACACGTACACCAACCGTCTTATCAACTACTTTGAAGATGATGAAGGTAACTACGATGCTGTAGATGATGCTCACAACGATGGCTACCACCTGAACCCAAAGCTGATGCCAATCTCCATAAAGGGCACCTTCAACGCCTTCGGCACCAGTTACATATCGTGTGGCAAAGACACCGGTGAGGATAGAACCCAAAATACCGCCCATACCATGCACGCCAAAGGCATCGAGAGCATCATCATACTTGAACTTCTCCTTTACTACCGCTACCATGAAGAAGCAGACGATGGTGGAAATGATTCCAATGCAGAAGGCACCTAAAATATCCGTACTGCCTGCTGCAGGAGTGATGGCTACCAGTCCGGCTACAGCACCGGTACAAGCACCTACCGTAGTTGGCTTCTTGTTGACAATCCAGTCGATGAGCATCCAGGTGGTGGCTGCTGCAGCTGTTGCGATATGGGTTACGAGGAAGGCATTGGCAGCCAGACCATCAGCAGCCAAACCGCTACCGGCATTGAATCCGAACCATCCCAACCAGAGGAACGACATTCCCATGAACACGAAGGTGATGTTGTGAGGAGTGATAGGATGACCAGCACGATAATCATCACGCTTGCCCACACAGAGTGCCATGACCAAAGCGGCTACACCGGCATTGATATGAACCACGGTACCACCCGCAAAGTCGATGGCTCCCATCTCCTGCAGGAAACCGCCGCCCCATACCCAGTGGGCCATTGGAAGATAGGCGATGATAACCCAGAGAATGGTGAAAAGTACATAACCGCTGAACTTGACACGCTCGGCGAATGCACCGAGAATCAAGGCTGGAGTAATGAGGGCAAACATGCACTGGAACATCACGAAAGTGAGTTCAGGAATGCCCGTTGGCATGATGGCATCCAAACCGATGCCGTGGAGGAAGCACTTATCGAAACCTCCGATGATGCAAGCCAAAGGGTTGCCGCTATCCGCATATTCTGTAGAGAAAGCCCAGGAATATCCGAAGGCTACCCATATCAAACTGACTACTGCCACGATGAATACCGTCTGCATCAGGATGCTGAGGATATTCTTCTGGCGCACCAAACCGCCGTAAAAAAGTGCAATACCTGGGATTGACATCAAGAGCACCAAGATGGTTGCCATGATCATCCACGCTGTGTTACCCGTATCGAGTGTTGTCAATAATAAACTGCTCATAAATATCTTATAGTTAAATTAGAATACAATATTATAATATAGTCTCTCAAATATAAACTTCAATACCAATCATAAAGTTCAATGTTCAAACCTCAAAGTTCAAAGTATCTTTATTCCTCTTTCTCTGCATTATAGAGAGCAATGTCGCCTCGCTCGCCGGTTCTGATTCGAACGGTATCCAATACAGGAATCACGAAGATTCGACCATCTCCAACTTCACCGGTCTGTGCTGCACCCTGGATGGCTGCGATGGTTGGTTCCACATTCTTGTCACGAACCACGATGTTCAGGAGCACACGCTCGATGCTGCTGGTATCGTACATCACACCACGGTAAATGCGAGCCTGGCGCATTTTTCCCTCTCCTCTTACATTATAATAAGAGAACCACTCGATGTCGGCTGCTAAAAGCGCCTTCTTGACATCTTCGAATCTAGACTTACGGATAATTGCCTCAATCTTCTTCATAATCCTTTAATAATTAATAATGTGTTAATACCTTTATTGATTGTCTCTTTTCGAAAACGAACCTTCATTGGTTGCTATTTAAATCAAGCTTTTCTTTTACATTATGTTCGTTTTCGGCTGCAAAATTAATACATTTTGTCAGCATTTTAAAGAAATTCAACACATTTAGTTTCTACTTCTCTCCCGAAATTTTAAATTTATCCAACCTAACTGTTTTCTTCTTACATATTATAATCTGCAAACGGTTATTGCATTACAAATTGTAAGAGAGCAAAAAATACCCACTATTTAATGTATGCTTTTTCTTGCATATTTCAACAAATAGTCGTACCTTTGCAACCGAAATCAAACAAATAGTCATCGAAAGTATCGATTGATTAGCAAAAAGTCAAATCTCAACAAGAGACAAGACGTGAGAGATAAAAGAAGAAATTCAAACTTAAAGGACAACGCAATATGAAAGAAACTGTTCATTTCACCAAGATGCAGGGAGCGGGTAATGACTACATTTATGTAGACACCGAGCAGTATAACATCCCTGACCCAGAGAAGGCAGCCATTGCCTGGAGTGCTTATCACACGGGCATAGGAAGCGATGGACTGGTTCTCATCGGTAAACCGCATGACGGCAGACGAGCCGACTACTCCATGCGTATCTTCAATGCCGATGGTTCAGAAGCGATGATGTGCGGCAATGCAAGCCGATGCATCGGAAAATATCTCTACGAAAAGGGATTGACGAGAAAAGACACCATCCGACTGGAAACCCTTTCGGGTGTCAAGATATTGAGATTGCACATTCAGGAAAACACGAAAACCGTGGAATCGGTGACTGTGGACATGCTGAAACCGATATTGGAAAATCCTGAGCAATTCATCGGTCCTTCAACGCTGGAAGCTGACGGAAGGACATTTGAAGGAACTTACGTATGTATGGGAAATCCACATTTTGTAACCTTTGTGGAGGACATCGACACCATCGACATCGCCCATTACGGTAAGATTCTGGAAAGAGACAAGGCTTTTCCTCAGCGCTGCAACATCGAATTCGCACAAGTGACAGATACAGACGTCATAAGAACTAGAGTTTGGGAAAGGGGAAGCGGAATTACAATGGCTTGCGGAACAGGAGCCTGTGCCACAGCCGTTGCCGCAGCCCTTACCAAGCGTACCGGCAGAAAAAGCAGTATCGTGATGGATGGCGGAACGCTCCAGATAGAATACAGTGAGGCTGATGATCATGTTTACATGACGGGACCTGCAGCTTTCTCATTCGAAGGAGAAATTGAATTATAAATAAGAGCAAACTTAAATAACAAATGGTCGATAATGACCACAAATAAAAGGAGAAACAAAATATGGCATTAGTTAATGAACATTTCCTGAAGTTGGCAAGCAATTACCTGTTCGCCGACATCGCAAAGAAGGTAACAGCCTACAAGATTGCACATCCAAAGCAGCGTGTAATCAGCCTGGGCATCGGTGATGTAACCCAGCCTCTCTGCCCTGCCGTCATCAAGGCAATGCACAAGGCTGTAGACGAGATGGCTGTGCAGGCTTCCTTCCGAGGCTACGGTCCGGAGCGAGGCTACGACTTCCTCCGCGAGGCTATCATCAAGAACGACTTCCTGCCCCGTGGCATTCATCTCGATGCCAACGAGGTCTTCGTGAACGATGGAGCCAAGAGCGATACGGGAAATATCCAGGAGATTTTGAGATGGGATAACAACATCGGCGTTACTGACCCGATTTATCCGGTTTATATAGATTCTAACGTGATGATAGGTAGAGCGGGAATCTTTGAGAATGGCAAGTGGAGTAACGTAACCTACATGCCTTGCGATGAAAGCGATGACTTCATCCCTCAGATTCCTGACCACCGTGTGGATATGATTTACCTCTGCTATCCAAACAACCCTACGGGTACGGTCATCTCGAAGGAAGAACTCAGAAAATGGGTAAACTACGCTATCAAGAACGAGAGCATCATCCTCTATGATGCAGCCTACGAGGCATATATCACCGACCCGGAAATTCCTCATTCTATCTACGAAATCCGCGGAGCCAGAAAGGTGGCAATAGAATTCCACAGCTATTCGAAGACTGCCGGTTTCACTGGCGTGCGCTGCGGTTACACCATCGTTCCAAAGGAACTGAAGGCAAAGACACTGGCCGGCGAGGAAGTGGCATTGAATCCTATCTGGGACCGCCGCCAGTGCACCAAGTTCAATGGTACCAGCTATATCAGCCAGCGTGCTGCCGAAGCCATCTATACCCCTGAGGGCAAGGAACAGGTGAAGGCAACCATCAACTACTATATGGAGAATGCCCACTTCATGAGAGCAGAACTCCAGAAACTCGGCTTGAGAGTATATGGTGGTGAGAATGCACCTTATCTCTGGGTGAAGACACCAAACAATACACCTAGCTGGAAATTCTTCGAAGAGATGCTTTATGGTGCCAGCGTAGTCTGCACTCCAGGTGTCGGCTTCGGTCCATCGGGCGAAGGCTACATCCGACTCACCGCCTTCGGCGAGCATGAGGACTGCAAGGAAGCCATGGAGAGAATAGCCAAATGGCTGGGAAAATAAACATTCCAACAGATTATAAAAACATTGAAAATCAGAAATTTTAAATTATATAAGGTATGAGCAACTTAAGATTTGAAGCTGTTTCAGAGGCTTCCAAGAGAAAGCCTGTTGAGGTAACCGCTCCTAGCGAGCGACCAAGTGAATTCTTCGGAAAGAAGGTATTCAACCGACAGAAGATGTACAAGTATCTCCCTGCAGATGTCTATGAAAAACTGGTAGATGTCATCGACAACGGAGCACGTCTCGACCGTAACATCGCCAACGCCGTAGCCAAAGGCATCAAGCAGTGGGCTGACGAGAATGGCGTAACACACTACACCCACTGGTTCCAGCCATTGACAGAAGGTACTGCAGAGAAGCACGATGCCTTCATCGAGCATGATGGCAAGGGTGGTATGATCGAGGAATTTTCAGGCAAGTTGCTCGTTCAGCAGGAGCCTGATGCATCATCATTCCCATCTGGCGGTATCCGCTCTACCTTCGAGGCTCGCGGTTATTCTGCATGGGATCCAACATCTCCTGTATTTATCATCGATGATACACTCTGTATCCCTACTGTCTTCATTTCTTACACAGGTGAGGCACTCGACTATAAAGCTCCATTGCTCCGTTCATTGCACGCTGTAAACGTAGCAGCAACAGAGGTTTGCCACTACTTCAACCCAGATGTCAAGAAAGTTATTTCCAATCTCGGTTGGGAGCAGGAGTACTTCCTGGTAGATGAAAGCTTGTATGCTGCACGTCCTGACCTGATGCTGACAGGCCGCACCCTGATGGGTCACGATTCTGCAAAGAACCAGCAGATGGACGACCACTACTTCGGCGCCATTCCTGAGCGTGTTCAGGCATTCATGAAGGATTTGGAAATCCAGGCTCTTGAACTCGGTATTCCTTGCAAGACCCGTCACAACGAGGTAGCACCAAACCAGTTTGAGTTGGCACCTATCTTCGAGGAGACCAACCTTGCCGTTGACCACAACATGCTCCTGATGAGCTTGATGAAGAAGGTAGCTCGCCATCATGGTTTCCGCGTACTTCTCCATGAGAAGCCATTCGCAGGCATCAACGGTTCCGGTAAGCACAACAACTGGAGTCTCGCTACAGATACAGGCATCCTGCTTCATGGCCCTGGCAAGACACCTGAGGACAACCTCCGTTTCGTAGTCTTCATCACAGAGACTTTGATGGGTGTATACAAGCACAACGGTTTGCTCAAGGCTTCTATCATGAGTGCAACCAATGCGCATCGTCTGGGCGCCAACGAGGCACCTCCAGCAATCATCTCTTCATTCCTCGGCAAGCAGTTGACCGACCTTCTCGAGCACATTGAGAAAGCCGACAAGAAGGATCTCTTCACCGTAGCTGGCAAGCAGGGCATGAAGTTGGATATCCCTGAGATTCCTGAGTTGATGATTGATAACACCGACCGTAACCGTACATCACCATTCGCCTTCACCGGTAACCGTTTCGAGTTCCGTGCCGTAGGTTCTGAGGCTAACTGTGCTTCAGCGATGATCGTATTGAACACAGCTGTGGCTGAGGCTTTGACCGACTTCAAGAAGCGTGTGGATGAGTTGATTGCCAAGGGTGAGGATAAGACATCTGCCATCATCGATATCGTTCGTCAGGATTTGAAGACCTGCAAGCCTATCCGTTTCGACGGTAATGGTTACTCAGATGAGTGGGTAGAGGAAGCAGCTAAGCGTGGTCTGGACTGCGAGAAGAGCTGTCCAAAGATTTTCGAGCGTTATCTCGACCCTGCATCTATCAAGATGTTCGAGGATATGGGTGTCATGAAGAAGAACGAGTTGGAAGCTCGTAACGAGGTGAAATGGGAGACCTATACCAAGAAGATTCAGATTGAGGCTCGTGTAATGGGCGACTTGAGCATGAACCACATCATCCCTGTGGCTACTCACTATCAGAGTCAGTTGGCTAAGAATGTGGAGAACATGATTGACATCTTCGGTGACGAGGAAGGCAAGAAGTTGACAGCCCGCAACATCAATATCATCAAGAAGATTGCCGAGCGCACTCAGATCATCGAGACCGGTGTTGAGGAATTGGTAAATGCCCGCAAGGTAGCCAACAAGATTGAGAATGAGCACGATAAGGCAATTGCTTATCATGACACGGTAGCTCCAAAGATGGAGGAGATCCGTTATCAGATTGACAAGTTGGAGTTGACAGTAGCCGATGAGCTCTGGACCTTGCCTAAGTATCGTGAGCTTCTCTTCATCCGCTAATCAGCAATGTCTTCAAAATAGATAAGACATATTTCTGACAGATAAAAAACAAAGCTCTAACAAGAGCTACTCTTCATCAGATATAACAATTGAACGATCAATCTATTTCTTTTATTGGTTGTTTAAGTTTGCAGGCTGCATCATTGTGAAATGGTGTAGCCTTTTTATTTTCAGATAGTTACATAAAGTAAAACCACATTCAAAACAGCCTCAACAAAGCATTGAGTACCTAAAGTAGTACCTAAACTGCATAAAAAACCCCACCTTATAGCAAGATGGGTTAAATAACATTGCAGTGCAAATGCACTATCAGTGGGGTTGCTGGTGCAAAGGTAGCAAATTTATCTGGAAAGCAAAGAAATTTAATGTTAAAAACATAGAAAGCACTGTACAAAATATCCTTGCTTTTTATCGAACAAGCACAAGAAAAGCCAAAAAATATCAATATAGGTTTAATAAATTAACACTCTTTAGGGTTCAATTCAAGAAATAGCCAGGATTTGGGATTATTTTATGGTTCTTCAAGCAAAAATTATACACCTTAAACGACAAGCATAACCGCCTTTAACGAAAGAATTCGATACTCCCGTTTTGATATATCAAGTGGATGCACAGCAGCTGTACTACGCATGCACATCAATTGTTGTACATGCGCATATCAGCTGTTATGCGAGCGCACAACAGCTGTTGTGCGGGCTACGATACTAACTGTTCCAGAAACATATACTATATTTTCTGAGAACTTCTTATATGATAATCAATAACTTTTATTCGTTAGTACTACAGACTGAAACGTTTGCACTAACCATACCACAACTATGCTATTTTTCATCTGCCATATTCATATTCCTGGCAGATTCTTTCTTTTTCTCATAATTTGTGAGTACTTTTGCAGAAGATTTACTGGAGGAATTTTCAATTACAGGCAAGACGAATCTACAAACATAAATAAGAGAGAGGGGAAAAAGAAAGGTTGCTTTATATCACGCTTTCCATACTTCACTGCCTATCATGGCAGGATATGGATTTCTGGGACTGACTTATGGCATTTATATGCATGAGTTGGGCTTCAACTTTCTGTACCCTATGCTGCTCGCCATTACCGTTTATGCCGGCAGTGCAGAGTTCTTGCTGGGCAACATGCTGCTGGGCAGCTTCCATCCCCTACAAACCCTCCTGATGGTATTGATGGTGAATGCACGACATCTGTTTTATGGGCTCTCGATGCTCGAAAAATATAAAGGATTGGGATGGAAGAAATTCTTCCTTATCTTCGGCATGTCGGGCTAGACCTTTGCCCTGGCTAGTACTTCCAAGATTCCGGAAGGAACCGACAGAGGATGGTACCTGCTCTGGATTACCTGGCCCGATGAAACCTATTGGGTTATTGGGGCAACGCTGGGCGGCCTCATCGGTCCGTTTCTATCCTTCGACCTCAAAGGATTCCTTGGCGCAGGTGGCAGCCGTAGCCTTCACCATCCTCATCCACGTATGGAAAAGGAATATGATGTGGTCGATAGCAGCAGGCACCCTCTGCTATATGCTGCTCATCAGAATTCTACACTTTTAATCCCGATAAAGCCATCACACACTTATATCACTTAAATACATTTTTCCAAGGTAAAAACAGCCAATTTTATACATTTTTCCAACCCATTTTCAGGCCATTACTTACACTTTTCCAACTTTTTGATGATATAATTAATCAGAACAGCCTCTCTGCAAGAGTATGCAGAAAGGCTCAACATTTTATAGGAACATTACAATACTTCTAATTCATTTCTCTTCATAATGAGGGGATAACGTTCTGGATGTTTCAAACTATCAATTTCCAAATCCACATCAAGTTTGGGCCATTCTATAGCATTTTTACCACTCATTCTTACCTCAAGGGCATCAGAGATGCATGCATGTTTCATCCAAGGTATCCTATTATAAGATATAAAATAATCATTACCTTTTACAGAAAGCATAATGCCCTTATCATTAATCATCAAGACGCTTACCTGTGTGTCTTGCGAATTTGATTTTAAAATCGTCTCCATTTTCTTTAAGTATTTTTTCGATGAAACTTAATTCTTTACTACTAAAGCCTAAATTTTCTGCTAACTCAATATCTGGTTCCAACCAGTACTTAGCCTCATTTTCCGCTTTTACGACATGAATATGCATTCGTAATTCCTCATTGGAGTAAATCTTAAACACAAAACCATTTATTTCTTTAAACTTTGGACTCATAATTATCTTTCTTTTAAGATATTCTCACTTCCGTCAGCAAAGATAAACAAATAATCTGATAGTACTATCATTCATTAAGATATTTACACCTTTTTATATGGCAGGCACCCTTTGCTATATGCTCCTCATCAGAATCTGATTATACATATTTCTCCATCAACACAAAGGTGATGAATCCCAGGAGAAGAGCGTAAGTGGCTTGCTTCTGAAAACCATGGGCATGGGTTTCAGGAATCATCTCGTCGCTCGTTACATAAAGCATGGCACCACCGGCAAAACCCAGCATCACGGGGAGGAAGGTGGTAGAGGCTGAGCCCAAACCGAAACCCAACAGAATGCCTACCACTTCGAGCAGGGCGATGAAAATGGAAATGAAGAAGGTGCGGACTGCTGTAACACCAGCCAACATCAAGGGAGCAATAATCACCATACCCTCTGGGATGTTCTGCAGGGCGATACCGAAGGATACCCCCCACTCCGTTGCTCCCTCTGCCGAACAGACACTCACTCCAGCCGCCATGCCTTCGGGCAGTTTGTGCAGGGCTATCGCCATCACGAAGAGCATCACATGACTGAGCCTGACATTGTTGCGATGCTCCTCGGGGTCTAGGCCCGTGATGTGATGAAGATGGGGAGTTACCCAATCTAGCACATTCAGAAACAGGGCTCCTGCCATCACGCCGATTACTACCAGCCACCAAAGACTGGTCTGTTCGAAGGCTGGCACTATCAGTCCCAACGTGGAAGCTGCCAGCATGATTCCGGCACAATATCCCAACACAGCATCATTCCATTTATGGGGCAACTCCTTGACGAAGAATCCCAAAATGGCACCTATAATCGTGGCACCGCAAAGCCCGGCAGCACTAATCAATACGTTTGTCATAATCAATAAAATATATCGAAGTTATTCAGTTATTACTAATTATGTTTTGTTATGGTGAAATTGGTGCTTTCCAATTTCATATCATCATTCCTATTTCAACTTCTTATAACCGTAAGATGCGTTATTACCCAACTGCTCTTCGATGCGGATAAGCTGGTTGTACTTAGCCATACGGTCAGTACGACTCATAGAACCTGTCTTAATCTGACCAGAGTTGGTTGCTACGGCAATATCAGCAATTGTAGTATCCTCGGTTTCACCAGAACGATGGGAAGTAACGGTGGTGTAACCATGGCGATGAGCCATCTCGATAGCATCCAGTGTCTCGGTGAGAGAACCAATCTGGTTCACCTTGATGAGGATAGAGTTGGCAGCACCCATCTTGATACCCTTCTCCAGGAACTTCACGTTAGTAACAAAGAGGTCGTCACCTACCAACTGGCAACGGTCGCCGATGGCAGCGGTCAACTTCACCCAGTTGTCCCAATCGTTCTCATCAAGACCATCCTCAATAGAATCGATAGGATATTTGGTAATCAGCTCCTCCAGGAACTTGATCTGCTCGGCAGCAGTCAGTTTCTTACCATTAGGATCCTTCTTCTTGCCATCCTTCAACTGGCGGTAATCGTAGAACCACTCACCATTCTCCTGAACGGCAAACTCGCTGGCAGCACAGTCCATGGCAATCTTCACATCCTTTCCTGGCTCATAACCGGCATCCTTGATAGCCTGGCAGATGCTGTCGAGCGCATCCTCAATACCATCGAGTGCAGGAGCAAAACCGCCCTCATCACCTACGGCAGTAGAAAGGCCGCGGCTCTTCAGGAGCTTAGCCAAAGCATGGAACACCTCAGCACCCATACGGATAGCCTCCTTCTCTGAAGGAGCACCCACAGGACGGATCATAAATTCCTGGAAAGCGATAGGCGCATCAGAATGAGCACCACCATTGATGATGTTCATCATAGGAACAGGAAGGGTGTAAGTATTGCAACCGCCAATGTAGCGATACAATGGGATGTGGAGATACTCAGCAGCAGCATGAGCCACAGCCAGAGAAACACCGAGGATGGCATTGGCACCCAGGTTTGACTTGGTCTTGGTGCCGTCCAGTTCCAACATTTTATAATCTATGGCACGCTGCTCTAAGGCAGAAAAGCCAGCCAAAGCAGGCGCAATCACCTGATTCACGTTCTCCACAGCCTTCAAGACACCCTTGCCGCCATAGCGGCTCTTGTCGCCATCACGAAGTTCCAAAGCTTCGTTCTCGCCAGTTGATGCACCAGAAGGAACCGATGCACGACCTACGACACCTGACTTCAAAGAAACTTCAACCTCTACAGTAGGGTTGCCACGAGAATCCAAGATTTCTCTTGCATGAACATTTTCGATAATCATAATACTATAATACTTTTAATTACATTAAACATTTTTTCCGAGTGCAAATTTAGGTATTATCTGATAAACCACCAAATTTCGGACATCATCAAAACTAGGTATTTGCCAAGAAAAACCTACTTATAAGTATGCAGTAAATCACCATTTATCACTTCCCCATCATTTTCCCGATAATCTCCTCGAAATCTTCCTTCTGCATGGCACCCATCTGTATAGTGGGATTGCCCTTCATCGGAATGAAGAGGAAGGTAGGGATGCTGCGGATGCCGAAGACGGAAGCCAGTTCGGGTTCCTGGTCGATATCCACCTTATAGAAATCTATCTTGCCGGCATATTTCCCGGCAAGAGATTCTACCATGGGAGCCATCATCTTGCAAGGTCCACACCAGGTGGCATAGAAATCGATAATGGCAGGACGGGAGCCTGCAAACACCCACTCATCGGGATGAGACTCGTAATCCATAATCTTCTTCCTGAAATCGGAAGCTGTAAGCACCTGCACCTTTCCAACAGAAGCAGACTGATTACTACTGCCAGCTACTGACTGACCAACCTTCTCAGCCTTACTCTCAGACTCAACACGAGAAGGCAGCCCCTTTGAGATGCCTTCCTGTTTCTTGTTGTTTTGCGAACATCCCATAAAGGCTAAAGCCATCATGGCATATAAACAAACATTTTTCTTCATCTAATCATTCTTTAAAATTAATAAGCCAAATCGATTGCAACAGGATATACTCGACATGGGTCGAAGTATTCCGCACAACTGTTCACCATTGCCTGCAAATCAGCCTTGGCAATACCATGGAATACCTGCTTGCCATTTACCATGATGGTTACAGGCTCATTGAGGTTAACCAACTGGTCGTTGAGATAAACTCTCAGCCTTCCACCTGTTGCTACAGAATAGCTGCGGTTGAACTTCAGATCAATGCCCCACTGCTTATCCTTCAAGATAGTGGTATAATCCACATTGCTCACCTTGATGGAAACCACGTTCTTGTCGATATCCATCTCGTAGTAAGTTCTCTGCTCTGATGGACGAGCCAGCACCTGCAGGTTGTAGAAACCGGAACGATGTCTTCCATCCATCTCGAAATCCTCCCAAAGTACGGTCTTAGGATATGGATTGCGAACAAACTGCTTGAGCCAAGGAGTAGTCAGACCATAAGTGATGTGATGCTGCATACCCGGCAAGAGCTGGATGCGATGGCGGAAGATTGGAGTCTTATCTACTGACAATGGGCGAGCCAACTGCGCAGAATCGAATGCCACCTGGGTGTACCAGGTCAGGTCGTTGCGATAGAAACCGGTATCATCAGCACCCGTGAGGAACGAGAAACCGATGTTGGCACAGTTTTCCACAGGCGCATTCTTCAGAGGTTCACCACCAGCCATCGGACCCGCTGCAGCCCAATAGTCGGCATAGAAGGAAGCGAGACGCTGACTTCCATATCCACCTTCACTGATGCCGAATACATAGAGACGGTTGGCATCCACCTCACCCTTTACCAGGTTCTGGCGAATCAGTTTTTCGAAAGCATACTGCTTAGAGAGATGCCACCAGCGATAATATTCACCCTCGTTAGGAATCTGAGGAATGAAATAGATGGAAGGAGAATCCTGGAAGCTCAGACCGAGCTTGATGCCATTTGACCACTCATGGTCCTTAGGTCCCGATCCGTGAACATACAGGAAGAGAGGGAACTTACCGTCAGCAGCCATTCCCTTCTTACCATAATAATAAGGCATCACGGCATTAGGCTCCAGGCACTGAGGCAGATTCCAGGAGCTGTTTTTTTCCAACTTCAAATCTTCAGGCTCGATGAGTTTCTCTTCCTGCAGGTTCTTGTTGGCATCACACCATGCTGTCCAGACCATCTTCTGGTAGCTGGCGATATCCTTGCCGTCAATAGCGGCATGGAGTTTGGTGTCAAGAGGTGTGTTTTTAGCGAATTCTGCCTTACCGTCTTTCTCCAATGCTTTCTGTTGCGCTTTGAGCGACTGCAGGAAGTAGGCATTCACCTTTTTCTGCAATCCCTGTGACTGCGCCATAGTCTGGGTTGAGTAGCTTAGTGAGGCAAGCGCCATCACCATGTAAATCATTTTTTTCATTTCGTACATTGATATATATAATTACTAGATTTTTCCGATTACCAGATTTTTACTAGTCTTTCAAGGAATAGGTAACCGTAGTCACCACTCTCACCTTTTTAATATAAGGTGTATTCGAATCCCTGTCTTCTATAGAGAACTGTCCCTGGTCGGCATTCATGATCTTATCAATCTTGCTCTTGCTGTTTTCGGCAAACTGTGAAGCAGTCTTCTCTGCATTCTCTATTGCCTCCTGCATCATCTTAGGTTTCATCTGTCGGAAAGCAACATATTCATACTTCACCGGATTCTCGTAGCCACCATCCACGATAGCGACGCCCTTCTGGAGCAGGTCACCCTGACGGGCGATGATGCCGCGAACCAGTTTCACGTTATGCGAAGTAACGGTGATAATCGACGTGATGTTATAACGATACCCCTGGCGGTTTTCTCCATATCGCTCAGCATTGAGGTCGATGACCACAGGCGCATTGACATTAATTTCACTTGCCTTCACACCATTTGCCAGCAGGAACTGACGGATGGTACTGGTGGTAGCGTTGATTTTTTGATAGAGTTCAGGCAGGTCATTGCCTATTTCCTTGGAAACGATAGGCCATGTCACCTTATCAGCCTCAACTTCCTTTTCTGCCAATCCTTTCACCACCACTTTGCGGTCTTTGGCAATCACACTTTCAAGTCCAGACTTGACACAAAATCCAAGCACGATAATGCCTATGGCTAAGATCACTGCTTGCTTGATACCCGTATTGACATTCATAATAAGTCCTCCATTTATTAAGTTTGAAATGCTTACGAGGACAAAGATAAGCAAAAAGATGATAGCAGCCATCTTTTTTAATCTTTTTTATGTTCTAATCTTAACCAGGCAAGAAAGATATGTTAAATCTTCTATACAAACGATACAACCTATTGATTTTTTCACTATCTTTATCCCGTTAAAATGATGTATAACCTTTAAAAACATAACATCATGAAGATAGGTATTCCAAAAGAAATCAAGAATAATGAGAACCGTGTGGGAATGACTCCTGCCGGAGTTGCCGAATTTATTCGACATGGTCACGAAGTGATGGTTCAGCATACTGCTGGCGAGAACAGTGGTTTTGCTGATGAAGAGTATGAGAAGGTAGGAGCCAGGATCCTGCCCGACATCCAGAGTGTGTATCGCGAGGCTGAGATGATTATCAAGGTGAAGGAACCTATCGCCGAGGAATATCCACTCATCCATCAGGATCAGCTTGTTTTTACTTACTTCCATTTTGCCTGCGACAGAGAGCTCACCGATGCCATGATCAAGAGTGGTGCTGTCTGCCTGGCTTACGAGACGGTAGAAACCGACAACCATCATCTGCCACTGCTCATTCCGATGAGTGAGGTAGCAGGAAGAATGGCGATTATCAATGGTGCCTACTATCTGCAGAAGACCAAGGGCGGCAAGGGTAAGCTGATCAGCGGTGTGCCGGGCGTGAACCGTGCGAAGGTTCTCGTTCTAGGCGGTGGAACCGTGGGAGAAGCTGCAGCAAGAATGGCAACAGGATTAGGCGCTGATGTGTGGATTACCGATATCAGTCTGCCTCGTCTTCGCCAGTTGGAGATGGAATTGCCGATCAATGCGCACACCCTCTACTCCAATGAGCACAACATCCGAAAAGAACTTTCAGATGTAGACATCGTGGTGGGCAGCGTACTCGTTCCGGGAGACAAAGCTCCACACCTGATTACCAGGGACATGCTGAAGTTGATGGAACCTGGCACCGTACTGGTGGATGTGGCTATCGACCAGGGAGGATGCTTCGAGACCTCTCATCCAACCACCCATTCCGATCCGACATTCATGGTAGATGGCATTGTGCATTATGCCGTAGCCAACATTCCGGGAGCCGTGCCTCATACCTCAACCATCGCCTTGACCAATGCCACCCTGAAGTATGCCCTCGCTCTTGCCGACAAGGGATGGCGAAAGGCGTGCAAGGAAGACAAGGCTTTGTATCGGGGATTGAACATCGTGAATGGCAAGGTAGTATTCAAGGCGGTTGCCGATGTCTTCGGATTGGAATACGAAGAGATGGTATTATAGGAGATCGCATTATAAATTCATGAAACATAACTTTTAAGCCCTTCGATTCCGTTGGGTTTAAAAGTTATGATGTTTTTTGTGTGCCTTTCCAATGATAAAGATAGACTCGTGGGCAGCGATTCTGCAAGGGAATATTCAAAAATTTAAAAACATATTAATAATAAATGGATTACAACATGATTGGGACCGCATGGTCGTTACTGCCTCCCATCGTCGCCATCGCTCTGGCGCTGAAGACGAAGGAGGTCTATTCTTCTCTTTTTATCGGTATCATACTGGGTGCCGTTCAATATTGTATTTCGATGGGAACAGGATTCGACGGATTCCTCGTTCACCTGACCAACCACACTGTAGGTGAAGGCGATGATGCCAAGGCATACGGTTTGATACATTGCCTTTCCGACCCATGGAATGTAGGCATTCTGGTATTCCTGGTGGTATTGGGCAGCATCGTTTCACTGATGAACAAGGCGGGCGGTTCTGCGGCTTTCGGCCGATGGGCTTCCAAGCACGTAAAGTCGAAGATTGGTGTGCAGATTGCCACCATTCTGCTCGGTATACTGATATTCATCGATGATTACTTCAACTGCCTTACCGTAGGTTCTGTGATGCGCCCTATCGCAGTGCGCAACGGCGTAACCAAGGAGAAACTTGCCTATCTCATCGACTCCACAGCAGCTCCAGTCTGCATCATCTCCCCAATCTCCAGTTGGGCAGCAGCAGTATCGGGCTTCGTATCGGGAGGCGAGAACGGACTGGCACTTTTCTGCAAGGCGATACCTTATAATTTCTACGCATTCTTCACCATCCTCTTTATGTTTGGCATCGTGATCTTGGGCTTCGACTTCAAGGCGATGAGCAAATATGACGCAAGACTCAAAGAATGGTATGAACGCACCAACGGAGGAAAGCTCGACGAGGTGAGCGATACCAAGCTACAGATCGTGGAGCATGGTGTGGGAGCGAAGCAGGAAGAATCATCCAAGAGCAAAGGCTCTGTGAGCGATCTTGTGATTCCAATCATTATGTTGATTATCTTCTGCATGGCAGGTATGGTATATTCGGGAGGTTTCTTTGATGCCAACAATGCCAACTATATGAATTTCGTAGATTCCTTTGCAGGCAGCAATGCCTCTATAGGTCTAGTGATTGGTTCATTGGCAGCCCTGATTCTAACTATCGTGATGTTTACAGCTCGCAAGACCTTACCATTCGATGAAGCGATGAGTAGTCTGATCAAGGGCTTCGAGGCGATGGTACCAGCCATTCTGATTCTTACCCTGGCATGGACCCTGAAGAGCATGACCGACTCCTTGGGTGCAGCAGAATATGTATCTAGCGTAGTGGCAAGCAGCGCTTCTGAACTCCAGATGCTCCTGCCAGCCATCATCTTCCTAGTTGCTGCCTTCCTGGCTTTCGCCACAGGTACATCCTGGGGAACCTTCGGTATCCTGATACCTATCTGTATCGCAGTATTCCCAGGGGCCGACCCTTTGCGCATCATTTCCATCTCTGCCTGCATGGCAGGTGCTGTCTGTGGCGACCATATCTCACCTATCAGCGATACCACCATCATGGCGAGTGCCGGAGCCCAGTGCAAGCATGTGCATCATGTTTCATCTCAGTTGCCTTATGCCTTGACTGTAGCTACCGTCAGCTTCCTGACATTCATCGTAGCAGGTTTCACCCATACGCTGGGAATGGTAACCAGTGCCATCATCTCGTGGATCTTCGGTGTTGCCATGCTCGGTTTTGCTTTATTTTATTTAAATAAGCGCCAAATAGTTAAATAGTTCTTAATTTATTTGAATATTGAAAATATTTTTAATATCTTTGCATAAAAAAAGTTGCACTCGGCAATTTGAAAGCAAGCTTTCATTGCGCTCGTTTGCATTTTCTTTGCAAAAGAATTTAATAAAGAACATATTAATATTATAAAAGTAGACATTATGAAGGAATTGAAAGGTACAAAGACAGAGAAGAACCTCCAGGAGGCATTCGCTGGTGAGTCACAGGCTCGTAACAAATACACATATTTTGCAAGTAAGGCTAAGAAGGACGGTTATGTTCAGATAGCCAACATCTTTGAGGAGACAGCTGCCAACGAGAAGGAGCACGCTAAGTTGTGGTTCAAGTACCTGGAGGGCGGTGCTATCCAGGATACAGAGAAGAACCTGGAGGCTGCTGCCAATGGTGAGCACGATGAGTGGACAGAAATGTATCCACGCATGGCAAAGGAAGCTCACGAGGAAGGCTTCGAGGAGATTGCTGCCAAGTTTGAGATGGTGGCTGAAATCGAGAAGCACCACGAGGAGCGTTATCGCAAGCTCTTGAAGAACGTGCAGGACAAGCTCGTCTTCTCTCGTGACGGCGACTGCATCTGGCAGTGCTCTAACTGCGGTCATATCGTAGTAGGCAAGCAGGCTCCAGAGATTTGTCCTGTCTGCAACCACCCACAAAGCTACTTCCAGATTGAGGCTCAGAACTACTAAGATTCTATTACAGGAAATTGAACGATAGGATAGGATTATAACATAGAACCTATCATATAGAAGACTTCCTATAGAACCAGATAAAAATCCCCTGATGCAATAAGATATGCATCAGGGGATTTTCTTTTTTACCACTGGTTGATATCGGCTTTTGCCTCTATCTTTTTCTCGATGTTATCAGGAAGTTTGGAGAAGAAGTCGTAGCCGGTGATACGCTCCACCTCATCTACCGAGTTGACGAAGTCCTTTTTCTGCAAGCCGGTAGCTCCCTGGTTGCGACAGATAAAACCGATGGCTTGCGGATTCTTGCCAGTTCGGAGGATTACCTTGAAGAAAGCATCAGGCACCACCACCTTGTTCTTACCCAGTTTGCGATGCTGCTTATTCAGGAATATCGGACCGCATACGATATATACCTTACCGTATTTCTTTGCCCAGGTACGACACTGCTGTTCGATACTATTCCAGACACCCGCATTCAAGGCATGGGTCTGGGGACACATATTGGTCATCAGGAAGCACTCGTCCATAGCCTTCTGATTCCACTTGTTATCGCCAGCCGGACAGAGATGACCCCTATCATAACCGCTGTTGTAGTAATCTGCCTTCATTCCCTTAGGTGATGGCATATCCATATCATCCTCAAAGTCGCCACGCTTCAACTTTCCTGAAGCATGAGCGCGGGTCAATGACCATGCCACCCAATTAGGCTGACGGGTATCGTGATTATATGATACGGTATAGGCAAAACGCTTTCTGATGGTTTGCGATACCTTTTTCTTGGAAACGGGGATTTCTATCCCCGGTGCATCCCCCTGTGCTGCCGGCAACATAGAGGATGACAAGCCCAAAGTAGAGAGCAGAGCGATGATGCCAAGCAGCAGCCATCCTCTCAATTTCTTATTGAATTGAATCATCTTTAATTCTATATGAAGAGATTATTATGTATTTATCCTATTCTGCTGGATTAATCTTTTCCAACATGATTTCTATCAGTCTCGGAACCCCATAGTCTTCTATCTCACTTTCCTTGATCCAGATGTAATCATCTGGGAGTTGAGGACGGCAGTCAGTTTCCAGGAGATAGAAGTCGGCAAGAAGGATGCGATGAGTCAGAACGTGCTTGACATCTTTAGCCAATAATATCGGATTCTTCACGAAAGAAGGAAGTTCCTTGACATCCGAAATATTATAAGGCTCCCATAATCCCTGCCAGATATCCCCTTCGCCACGTCGATGGATGGCTATCATCGGTTCTGGAATTTCAGAACCATCCGCCACAGAAGATTTACACCTTATATATATATAGGAGAGATGGCGGGTCTTCACCTTCACGGTCTTGTTCTTGACAGGCAGTTCCTCTACCCTGCCACTACGCAAAGCCTCGCAGGTTTCGGCAAGCGGACAGAGCAGGCACTTCGGAGACTGGGGAGTGCATTGAATCGCACCGAAATCCATCATTCCCTGATTATAGGATGCCGCATCGGATGCAGGCAAGAGCGATTGCGCCAGAGCAGCAAACTCTTTTTTCCCCTGGGTTGAATTGATGGGAGTATCAATACCGAAGTATCGGGAAAGCACCCGATAGACATTGCCATCAACCACAGCTGCCGGAATATCGAAAGCGAAAGAGCCGATGGCAGCAGCGGTATAATCGCCTACTCCCTTCAGGGATTTGATGCCGTCAAGGGTGTTGGGGAAAGAACCGAGAGCCACAATCTGCTTGGCAGCAGCATGAAGATTGCGGGCACGGGAATAATACCCCAAACCCTGCCAGAGTTTCAAGACATCATCCTCGCTGGCTGCAGCCAGGTCTTCTACCTTGGGATAGGTTTGCATGAACCGTTCCCAATATTCCCAACCTTGGACTATGCGGGTTTGCTGAAGGATGATTTCGCTCAGCCAGATGGCATAAGGGTCGCGGGTTTCACGCCAAGGCAAATCCCTGCCGTTTTCACGAAACCAACGGAGTATTTCTGTTGAAAAAAAAGATTTATTGATCATTATTATGCTTTTGCCCTTACAGGGCGTTACTTTCTTGCTTCGGTCCTTTTAGCGGATTACAAATCCGCAATAGTTATCCATACGGCGGCGGATTGCAAATCCGCCGAAACAGTAACTATTCATAAAGTTCAAAGTTCAAATCTCAATGTTCAAAGTAATTACTGTTCCGGATATTGCTCATAAATTTTCAGACCGAATTCATTGGCAAGCGCATAGGCATGTTCCATGATATCGGCGAGGATATGCTCGTAATTGACCCAAACCTTATCCTTGATGAAGAAATAGAATTCGATAGGAAGACCACACTGGGTAGCTTCCATGTGACGAACCATCAAGGTAAGTTCCGTATTCACCTCAGGGCGCTGACGCAGATATTTCTCCATAAACCTGCGATAAAGCTGAAGATTGGTTGGAGCCAGGGCAGCAGGATTCTTCAGATCCTCTATATCCTTTCCCGCCTCTATATCCTTTTCTATCGCCTTCTGAAGAGATTCCTTCAACTTAAAGGAATCCTCTGTGGCGAAATGCTTGGCAAGCAAGGTATGCTTTAAAGTCTCATCTACCAACCGGATGCTGCGGAAATCGAAATAAACAATTCGCTTTACTCTTCTTCCCCCACTCTTCTGCATACCAATCCAGTTCTGGAACGAACCATTCACCAGGGTAGCTGGCGAAATGGTAACGATGGTATTATCGAAATTACGCACCTTTACGGTAGTAAGCGACATATCCTCCACAATACCATTGGCATCCACCGACTTCACGGTAATCCAGTCGCCCTTGTGCAGCATATCATTACTGGTGAGTCGCACACCGGCAGCCAGACCGAGGATGGTATCCTTGAACACCAACATCAAGACAGCAGAAGTAGCACCCAAGCCGGCAAACAAGGTCATCGGACTCTTACCCAGCAAAATAGCAACCACAACCACTCCAGCCACAAAGAGCATCAACACTCGAAGTACGCCGCAGACGGTATGGAAATACTGCTGAGCCGAAGAACGGCGCTCATCCCCATTCTCCAATCCCTTGAAAGAACCGATGAAAACCAAAGCCGTACGTACCGACATCACTACGATATAGATACCCGTAGCACGCTCCAGAATCTCCTTGAATATCGGATATTCCAGATAGATAAGCGGCATGAGCGACCAGATAACTACGGCGGGAACGATATGGCAGGCAGAAGTAAGCACCTTCTTGTTGAAAAGCACATCATCCCAAGACGCCTCCGTCTTCTCCGTTATCTTGGATATCAACGGAACCAATATCTTCCGACATAGGAAATCGCTCAGCATCGCCAGCAAGAAAGCGGTGACGGTAAGCAAAATATGACGAAGCATAGGCACATAATCACCTGTGACACCGGCCCATGTTATCATTTCATCTACAAACTTACGAATTTCTTCCATAAACTATTAAGTCTTAACTAAATTACGGTTGACAGAGCAAGGTACAAACCTTATCTGCAAAATTACGGGCATTATTGCCATGCATGATACCATTATTAATAATGGCAAAGCAAAGTTCATGACCATTGGCAGCCTTGCAATATCCAGCCAGTGAGATGATACCCGTCAAAGTACCAGTCTTTGCCCTTACATTACCATGAGTAAAACTATTCTTCATTCGCCTCTTCAACGTGCCATCCACTCCCCCGATAGGCAGTGACTGCATCAAATGCTCCTTGATATTATCATTCTTATAAGCATAACGCAGCAATTTTACCTCCAGTTCGGCACTCAGATAATTATACAAAGACAACCCGGAACCATCAGCCAATTTATAACGGGACGGATCGAGTCCAATTTTTCTAATCAACTGTCGTTCCACATTTCTGGCACTCTTGGCACTGGCTGACCGGTTGCCGGTAGAGGCAGCTATCTGATAGTACATACTCTCGGCATAGAGATTATCACTGTCTTTCATCATCTTATGCAGCACCTGATCCATTGTATGGAAACGGGTACAGATGGTAAAAGCATTAGCCGGACAAGGTTTTATGGTAGAATACATCCCTTCGTAGAGAATACCTACATCCTCCAGTTTTGCCAGAAATCTATCCATAAAGATGTCCTTACGGGCGAATACCAAAGGCGACAACACCGGATTGTCATCATCCCAGCACCATCCTTCGCCCAACAGAGTAGCATCCTTCATAGAACGGTCTGCATAAATACTGCCACGGATGGTGTCGATGCCCATCTCCTTCAACCCATTGGCAAAGGCTGCCATATCATCGCTGTTAAAACGGGGATCCATGCCACCGATACAATAAACATCGCCGGTTAAGACTCCATTTTCTATGGTTCCAGTATACTTGAGAGTCGTCTTAAACTGGTAAGAACCGCCCAATTTATCCAATGCCGTAATAGCAGTCAGGAGCTTCATTGTACTAGCCGGGCGCATCAGCTGTCGCTCATTTCTCTTGTAGATACAGGAATCGGCCTCCAGGTCCCATACCATCAATCCCACCTGCGATGTCTCGAACATCTTACTCTCCAGGAGTTTGTCCAGACCAACCTGAACCGAGACAGGCCAAGGCAACTTCTGGGTATCAGTAGCCAGGGAGTCAATCAAGGTAGAATCAGCCAATTCTGTCTCGTCCTGCGATTCTACCACCTCGTCATCATTCACATCTTGAGCCTGCATTGGCAATGCAACAACCATCGCCATCATCAGGCTCAACATCATATATTTAATCTTTTCCATCACAATTGAATTCTTCACTCTTCGTTCCTCATTCTTCACTTCTTTGCCGTTTCTTAATTTCTTTCTCAAAAGCCTCTTCATTATCAGGCTGAACGGCCACCATGTTCTTATGACCATATTCTATCACTACACACCTGTCCAGTCCCATAAAAGTCTTCATCGGATGCACATCTATGATGTCGCAGACCGGTACATTCTTGTTGGACGAGAACCTTCCTTCGTTGATGATCAGATACTCCATCTCATCATCCCGGTCGATAGGTTTTATCTTCTTAAAGGTATAAGTAGTATTCAGAATACGCTCTATCATGCCCACGATGACAATGGCCAGGAAAATGCCGATAATCGCCATCTTCACCCAGAAGAAATAGCCTGCCAAAAATGCAAAGACAGCCACCCCCAAACGGGCAGTCAATGTAAAGCGTTTATGAAAAGTTCTATCTGCCATATCTTGTTAATATTTGTCATTTTGATAGTCTTAAAGACTATATTACCATAAATTTCGGTGCAAAATTACAAAAAATCCGTCTCTTTTTACTCATTATTAAAGAGAAATTAGTACTTTTGCAAACAATTAAGCATTATTAGAATAAACTCACATGGTTTATAAGTATGATTTTCTGATTATCGGCTCAGGAGTTGCCGGTATGAGTTACGCCCTGAAAGTAGCCAGAGCGCATAAAGGTAAAGTGTGCATGATCTGCAAAACCTCTCTCGATGAGGCGAACACTTCATTTGCACAAGGTGGTGTTGCGTCAGTTACCAACCTGGAAGTAGATAACTTCGACAAGCACATACAAGATACGATGATTGCTGGTGACTATATCAGCGATTATAAGGCAGTGAAGCAGGTTGTCACCATGGCACCGGAGCAGATCAAGGAGCTCGTGGAATGGGGTGTCAACTTCGACAAGCAGCAGGACGGCAAGTTCGATCTTCATCGTGAGGGCGGACATAGCGAGTTCCGCATTCTTCATCACGCCGATGATACGGGTGCTGAAATCCAGCGCGGTCTGATGGAGGCTGTACGCAACTGCCCAGACATTGATATCAAGGAAAATCATTTTGCAGTAGAGATTATCACCCAGCACCACTTGGGTGCCCGTGTTACTCGCCGTACACCTTATATTAACTGTTACGGAGCCTACGTTCTGAATCCTGAAACCCAGAAGGTGGATACCTATCTGAGCAAGGTTACCGTGATGTGTACCGGTGGTTGTGGTGCTGTTTATCAGACTACCACCAACCCTGTCATCGCTACCGGCGACGGTGAGGCGATGGTTTACCGTGCCAAGGGAACCGTAGCCGATATGGAGTTCGTACAGTTCCACCCTACAGCTCTCTATCATCCAGGAGAGACTCATCCTGCCTTCCTCATCACCGAGGCTATGCGTGGATATGGTGGCATCTTGCGTTTGCCTAACGGCGAGAGCTTCATGGAGAAATATGACAAGCGATTGAGCCTGGCTCCTCGCGACATCGTGGCCCGTGCCATCGATAAGGAGATGAAGATTCACGGTCTGGATCATGTCTGCCTGGATGTTACCCATAAGAATCCTGAGGAGACCAAGCATCACTTCCCAAATATCTACGCCAAGTGTCTCAGTATCGGCATCGACATCACTAAGGATTATATCCCGGTTCGTCCTGCTGCTCACTACATGTGTGGTGGTATCAAGGTAGATTTGAACGGCTGTTCAAGCATCAACCGCCTCTATGCCTTGGGCGAGTGCTCTTGCACCGGTCTGCATGGTGGCAACCGTCTTGCCAGCAACTCTCTCATCGAAGCTGTGGTATATGCCGAGACTGCTGCCAAGCACAGTCTGGAGCATGTGGATGAATACGACTTCAATGAGAAGGTTCCTGCATGGAACGACGAGGGTACCCTGACCAACGAGGAGAAGGTATTGATTACCCAGAGCGTCAAGGAAGTTGGCGAATGTATGAGCAACTACGTGGGCATCGTGCGCAGCGACCTTCGCCTGAAGCGTGCCTGGGACCGCCTCGACCTTCTTTACGAAGAGACCGAGAATCTCTTCAAGCGTGTCAAGGTGAGCAAGGAGCTCTGCGAGCTCCGCAACATGATCAACGTGGGCTATCTCATCACCCGTATGGCTATCGAGCGCAAGGAGAGCCGTGGTCTTCACTATACCATCGACTACCCTGTTCACGCTTACGACAAAAAATAAAGTTTTTTAAGCTACCATATAAAGCCGCCAGGATATTCTCACACGATATCCTAGCGGTTTTTTCTTTGCTTATATGAAAGCTCAAATCCTTAATGACATTGATGACTACACTTTTGCTGCCCCTCAAAAAGTAGACACAGAAAGGTGGAAAACTGATGGAAAATGATTACCTTTGCAAGCAGATAGAGTTGTGTGCCCTGTAGAGAGGGCGTAGCCCGAACGTAA